>NZ_JBEPBI010000030.1:0-59683 GCF_040299045.1 Streptomyces sp. NPDC001027 | reverse complement strand
TGGTAGAGCGCCTGCATGGCATGCAGGAGGTCAGGAGTTCAATTCTCCTTAGCTCCACAGCAGATCCCGCCGGATCGAGTGCGATCCGGCGGGATCTTTTTTGTGTTCAGGCACCCCGTTCCCGGGTGGGCAGTGGGGACCGACGGATCCGGGATCGACCCGATCGGGGCCGCCTGTTCCCAGGCGGCCCCGATCTCGACTCTCGACAGCTGTCGGCGTGCTTCTCAGCGGCCGAGGGCGCGGCGGCCGCGACCCTGGGAGAGGACGGGGAGGTTGCGGGCGGGCGCCTGCGCGCGCGTGTCCTCCTCGATGCGCAGGGCGAGCGCCGGACAGCGACGCACCGCGCGTAGAGCTTTCGCCTCGGCATACTCCGGTACCTTCGCCTGCGCCACCGTCGGGAAGCCGTCGGCGCCGAGCTGGAAGACCTCGGGAAGGATGTCGGCGCACAGGCCGTGGCCGCGGCAGAGCGTCCAGTCGACGAAGATCTTCTGACGGCTCGAGCCGCTCTCCTCCGGCGCCCGGCCGCTCGTGATGGCCGCGGGGGCCATGCCCGCCTCGAAGAGCGGCAGAACGCCCTCCACGGGCCGTCCGCAGCCATTGCCGAGGACGTGGGCGGCGAGGTCGTCCGTGAACGCCTTGATGGTCGACTCCAGGAACATCGCGGAGCCGTCCGGGTGCGAGCAGGCGCCGCGCCGCTTGACGTTCTTGGCGACCTGCTTCAGGGCCTCCAGGGCGGCCGGACCGCCGCCGTTGATGATGTCCTCCATGCCGCGCGCGGCGGCCGGCAGACCGAGGTAGCAGGGGCCGCACTGCCCCGCGCTCTCGTCGGCCAGCCATTGGGCCACGCGCAGGGACTCGCCCAGCGGGCAGGTCTCCTGGCTGATCGGCAGGATCGCGCCGGCGCCGAGCGCCCCGCCCACGGCGTCGAGCGAGTTGCGGGAGACGACCGCCTCGTTGACCGTCGCCGCGTCGATCCACTTGCCGTGGTAGCCGCCGGTCAGCACGCCCTGGGGCACCGGCGGGGCGCCCGCGAGCTGGAGGACGTACCGCAGCGGCACGCCGGTGGGGACCTCGATCACCATCGGACGGGCGACGGCGCCGGAGACCGTCAGCATGACGGTGCCGGGCTCGTCGTACAGGCCGGTGTTGCCGTACCGTTCCGGGCCGATGCGGGCGGCGATGGCCAGCTGGGCGAACGTCTCGGCGTTGGAGAGGAGCGTGGGCGCGCCGCCCACGCCGTTCTGCGAAGCGCTGACCTTGCGGCCGGGCGGGATCGGCGGACCGCCGTCGATGGAACGGATCAGCGACGCGGCGGCGCCGGTGACCATGCGGATCGGGTTGCGCTGGACGAACGCCTTCAGGGCCGACCTGCGGCCGTTGCTGAGGCCGCGTTCGGAGAGGGCGGCCTCCATGGAGCGCTGAGTGGATTCGCGGGTGACCCCCACCACGAGCGTGCGGGCGCCCAGCGCCTCCGCGACGAGCAGCGCGCCGTCCAGGATGAGGTGCGGGGCACGGTTGATGAGCACCGTGTCCTTGCGGCAGGCCGGTTCGTCCTCGCTGCCGTTGACGACGACGACCGGTCGCACGCCGCGCTTGATCGCGGCCTCGGCGACCGAGCGCAGCTTCTTGTGGAAGGGGAAGCCCGCGCCGCCGCGGCCCTTCAGGTTGATGTTCTCGGAGAGCTTCGCGAGGGCCTCTCCGCCCAGGGGTTCCAGCGGCCCGTGCACCTTCAGGTGCATGGGCAGGTCAAGTCTCTCGACAAGGTCGAAACCCGACGTGAGTTGCGGAAGGCCGACCACGCGGACTTCTGGGACGTCGGGCAGGGCCTCGTTCACCTATAGCCTCCGGAAGGCGTGTTCCAAGGTTCGCCCGAACCCGGTGTGTCGTAGGACGCACCGGGCGATGGTTCGTTGGCGGCACCGCTGTTGTACGTGTTGTTCTGGTTGTACGTGCCGTACCCGGGGTTCGTCTCACCTGTGTCGTACACGTCACGTCCGTCGGATCCCGGAGTGCCCGGATTGCCATAGACCGGGATGGTGAATCCCGTGTCCTGGAGCGGGTCGTAGACGGACTGGGGCGCCTCGCCGACCGGCGGCGGGGACGGGATCGGCCAGTTGCCCGAAGTGCTGCCGCCGTTGTCGACGCGCGGGATCGCCTCGGTGGCCTGCTGCAGGTCGAACGGCATGCCCATGCGGGCCGTCTGATCGGCGATGTAGGGCGGCTGCTGGCCGCGCGGCGGGGTGTTGACGGCGCGGTAGGCGGCCGCGAAGCCGTTCGCCGGCTCCGGAGTGGCGGGCGTGTCGTACAGCGGCGACGCCGACGGCGGGGTCATCCGGGTGGAGCTCATGGTGTCCGTCAGCGGCGAACGGCCGGAGCGGCCCTCGTACCCGGGCAGTGCCGACGAGCCGGTCTCCGACACGCGCGCGCGTGACGCCTCGAGTCCGTCCATGGCGGAGCGGTCCGGCGCGCCCAGGAACGCGGTGATGCGGTCGGCGACCCTGCGCTTGAACGGGCGCGGAGCGGCGCGCAGCGCGAGCGCGGCCATGACGCCGGCCAGGCAGAGCTCGTACGAGATCATGAAGAACGGCTTCGCCGCGCGCCCTGCGAAGAGACCGTGGATGAGGGCCGCGCACAGCGCGGGGTAGGCCAGCATGTGCATCGCGCGCCAGCGGGCCGCGACCTCGGCCGGTGCGGCGAACTGGTTGCGCAGCGCACCGGTGATGCCCACGAAGATCATGAGCAGGGCGGCCAGGGAGCCGAGGCCGATGAGTCCAGCGCTGCCCTTGACGCCCAGGCTGAAGGGGATCAGCGCGGCGATCAGGACGGTGTGCTCCAGCGCCAGTTTGACGGTGATGTGCACCACGAGGAAGGCGATGGAGCCGACGGCGGTCACGCGGTGGACGCCCTGCGCGAGGATCCGCTGACGTGTGTTGAGGATGAGCCGGTCCTGGGCGACGAGGCCCCAGATGACCGAGCAGGTGAGAGACACCAGCGACAGGACACCCGCACCGAAGTTGAGGAATGCCTGCAGCTGGTCGCCGCCGACCAGCACGACCACAGGTATGAGGACCAGGACGACAGCCGTCGCCAACCCGTAGACCGACCGGCCGGGCTTGGGGAGCGTGCTGTTACTGGAACGAGGGTTCATGGGGGCAACTCCGAGCAGTTTCGGGAAAGCGGTCCCGCTGCCGAACTCTAAGTGGCTCCATACCGATGGGTACGAGGTTTGAGTTATTGCGTTGTTATGAAACGACGATGTGGCTGTTGTGATGTCCTTTAGCGGCTGTTACGCGAAGTAACCATGACCCTGGGTGCAGCTCTGACCCCCCGTTCTCGGCGCAGCAACGTTGTCTCGACCATGCATACGTAAGCGCGTGGCCTCGTGCTCAAGGCCTGCGGTACCCTAACGCCATGCGTGCTGTACGCCTTCTGCTTAGCGAGCCGCGCTGATCAGTCCCGACCGCCGGTGACGGACGGTTCGGAATCGGCGCGGCGTCCCCTCCTGTGCGAGGGGATTTTTCGTTTCCTGACGACAACCCGCTGGCAGAGACGATCGATGGAGCTTTGAGGACCATGAGCGAGACGAACCCCGCTGCCGCCGCTGTCCCGGCAGAGGCCGCGCCGCACCGCTACACGGCAGCCATGGCCGCCGAGATCGAGGCACGCTGGCAGGACTTCTGGGACGCCGAGGGCACCTATGCCGCGCCGAACCCGGAGGGCGACCTGGCCGGTGACCCCGAGCTGGTCGCCCGGCCCAAGAAGTTCATCATGGACATGTTCCCGTATCCCTCCGGTGCGGGCCTGCACGTCGGCCACCCGCTGGGTTACATCGCGACCGACGTCTTCGCGCGCTTCCAGCGCATGACCGGCCACAACGTCCTGCACACCCTGGGCTTCGACGCCTTCGGCCTGCCCGCCGAGCAGTACGCCGTGCAGACCGGCACGCACCCGCGTGTGTCCACCGAGGCCAACATCGAGAACATGAAGTCCCAGCTGCGCCGGCTGGGCCTGGGCCACGACAAGCGCCGGTCGTTCGCCACGATCGACCCCGAGTACTACAAGTGGACCCAGTGGATCTTCCTGCAGATCTTCAACTCCTGGTACGACGAGGACGCGGACAAGGCCCGCCCGATCGCCGCGCTGGTCGCCCAGTTCGAGTCCGGTGAGCGGTCCGTGCCCGGGCACACGCGTGCGTGGGGCGAGCTGACGGCCTCCGAGCGCGCCGACGTCCTGGGGGAGTTCCGTCTGGCGTACGCCTCCGACGCTCCGGTCAACTGGTGTCCCGGCCTGGGCACGGTGCTGGCCAACGAGGAGGTCACCGCCGACGGCCGCTCCGAGCGCGGCAACTTCCCCGTCTTCAAGGCCAAGCTGCGCCAGTGGAACATGCGCATCACCGCCTACGCGGACCGCCTGCTGAACGACCTGGACGCGCTGGACTGGCCCGAGGCCATCAAGCTGCAGCAGCGCAACTGGATCGGCCGCTCCGAAGGCGCCCGCGTCGACTTCCCCGTGGACGGCGAGCGGATCTCGGTCTTCACCACGCGCCCGGACACCCTGTTCGGAGCGACCTACATGGTCCTGGCCCCCGAGCACCCGCTGGTCGACAAGTTCACCCCGCAGTCCTGGCCCGAGGGCACGCACAACGTCTGGACGGGCGGCCACGCCACCCCCGTCGACGCCGTCGCCGCGTACCGTGCGCAGGCGGCCGCGAAGTCCGACGTCGAGCGCCAGGCCGAGGCCAAGGACAAGACCGGCGTCTTCACCGGCGTGTACGCCACCAACCCGGTCAACGGCGCACAGGTCCCCGTCTTCATCGCCGACTACGTCCTGATGGGCTACGGCACCGGCGCGATCATGGCCGTCCCGGCGGGCGACCAGCGCGACTTCGAGTTCGCGCGCGCCTTCGAGCTGCCCGTCCACTGCATCGTCGAGCCGACCGACGGCCGCGGCACCGACACGTCGACCTGGGAGAACGCCTTCTCGTCGTACGACGCGAAGATCATCGACTCGGCGAACGACGAGATCAGCCTGAACGGCCTGGGCGTCGCCGACGCCAAGGCGCGCATCACCGAATGGCTCGAGGCGAAGGGCATCGGCGAAGGCACCGTCAACTTCCGCCTGCGCGACTGGCTGTTCAGCCGCCAGCGGTACTGGGGCGAGCCCTTCCCGATCGTCTACGACGAGGACGGCGTCGCCCACCCGCTGCCCGAGTCGATGCTGCCCCTGGAGCTGCCGGAGGTCGAGGACTACTCTCCCCGCACCTTCGACCCGGACGACGCGGACACCTCCCCGGAGACGCCGCTGTCCCGCAACGCGGACTGGGTGAACGTCACCCTGGACCTGGGCGACGGCTCCGGCCCGCGACGCTACCGCCGCGAGACCAACACCATGCCGAACTGGGCCGGTTCCTGCTGGTACGAGCTGCGCTACCTGGACCCGCACAACAGCGAGCAGCTGGTGGACCCGGCCGTCGAGCAGTACTGGATGGGCCCCCGCGAGGGGCAGCCGCACGGTGGCGTCGACCTGTACGTCGGCGGGGCCGAGCACGCCGTGCTGCACCTGCTGTACGCGCGCTTCTGGTCCAAGGTCCTGTTCGACCTGGGGCACGTCTCCTCCGCGGAGCCGTTCCACAAGCTGTTCAACCAGGGCATGATCCAGGCCTACGCGTTCACCGACTCCCGCGGCGTGTACGTCCCGGCCGCCGAGGTCGAGGAGCGGGACGGCGCCTTCCTGTACCAGGGCGCGCCCGTGAAGCGTGAGTACGGGAAGATGGGCAAGTCCCTGAAGAACGCCGTCACGCCGGACGAGATCTGCGCCGAGTACGGCGCCGACACGCTGCGCCTGTACGAGATGGCGATGGGCCCGCTGGACGTCTCGCGCCCCTGGGACACCCGCGCGGTGGTCGGCCAGTACCGCCTGCTGCAGCGGCTGTGGCGCAACATCGTCGACGAGGCCACCGGCGAGGTGACCGTCGTCGACGCCGAGGCCGACGAGCCGACCCTGCGGGCCCTGCACAAGGCCATCGACGGGGTGCGCCAGGACCTGGAGGGCCTGCGCTTCAACACCGCCATCGCCAAGATCACCGAGCTGAACAACCACCTGACCAAGGCGGGCGGGGCGCTGCCGCGCACGGTCGCCGAGGACCTGGTGCTGCTGACCGCCCCGCTGGCCCCGCACATCGCCGAGGAACTGTGGCGCAAGCTGGGCCACACCGACTCGGTCGTCCACCAGGACCTGCCCGTCGCCGACCCGGCGTACGTCGTGGACGAGAGCGTGACCTGCGTCGTGCAGATCAAGGGCAAGGTCAAGGCGCGCCTGGAGGTCTCCCCGGCCATCTCCGACGATGAGCTGGAGAAGGTCGCGCTGGCCGACGAGGCGGTCGTCAAGGCGCTGGGCGGGGCCGGCATCCGCAAGGTGATCGTGCGGGCGCCGAAGCTTGTGAACATCGTTCCGGCGTAAGGGTCGGCCTCCGCGCACGGAGGCGGGCCGTACCTCCGAGCGGCGACGGCTTCGTCCGGGCGTGAGACGGGGCTTTCGCCCGTCCGGCCGGGCGGCCCTGTGATGTCGGACGTCCCTTAGGGGTTCCGTGCGGGCAGGTTCGGGGTTCTTCTGGAACTCCGGGCCTGCCCGTCTCGTTTACCGTTTGAAGGGCGGGGCGCCGGCTGTGGTGCGCCGTCTGCGGGGCCGGACGGGTCGTGCAGGTCGAAGGAGGAGCTCGTGGAAGCCGTGATCGCCGTCATCGTCCTGCTCTTCGTGCTCTGCCTGGCGCTCGGCGCCTACGCCACCGTGAAGGTGATCGGGGCCGCCAAGCGGGGCGTCGACCGCACCATCGGCCAGGCCCGCCGCACGGTAGAGGACCACACCCTGCGGGCCAAGTCCTTCGCCCAGCCCGGACCGGCCGGTGAGATCGCCCAGCTGCGGCTCGCCCTGCGCACGTCGATGCGGGCCACTCAGGACGCACTGCAGGCGGGCGTGGTGGAGGACGCGTCCCTGAAGGAGTCCCTCGGCCTGTTCCAGAGGCTCAGCGCGCACGGCCACGAACTGGACGCCGAGCTCAAGCGCCTGGAGTCGGAGCCGGACCGTGCGACGCTCGCCGAGCGTCTGCCGGCGCTGCGGGAGCGCACCGAGCGCATCACGGGATCGGCCGACTCGTTGCGCTGGGCCACCCGTGACCGTGCCCGCCGCTTCGCGGAGGACGACCTCGACTCCCTCAGCGCCCAGATCGGCGTCGAGGCCGGCGCGCTGCGCCACTGGACCACCTCGGAACCCGACCGGACGCCGCCGTGGCCCGAGGCGCCGGTCGCCGACAGCCCGACGACGGGCCAGACCTGGCCGGAGACCCCCGGCGCACGCACTGCGGACGAGTCGACCCCGCCCGCCATCACCCCGCCCGGACCGCGCGAGACCTACTCCTGGCAGAAGAAGCCCCGCCCGGAGAGCACCACCTGAGCGGAATCCGGGGTTCGGCACTGCCGTCGGCAGAGGGGCAGGTGACACGCTGATGCCGCGGTCGTCGCGCGCCGACGCGGCAGTGTGACCGGGTCCGCCGCCTCACCGGATCCCTGCGCGGGCGTTGTTCGGCGGGGTACTTGATTCGGTCAAGGGCAGCCCAGCTGCCAGGGGCCGGACTGCCGCACAGCGGCTACGCCAGGTAACCTCCAGGTCATGTCCCGCCATGTCGCGATCGTCACGGATTCAACGGCCTACCTGCCGCAGCGGACGATGGAGCGTCATGGCATCACCACGGTGCCGCTGACCGTCGTCCTCGGCGACCAGGCACTCGCAGAGGGCAGTGAGATCTCCACCCGCTCGCTGGCTCAGGCACTGCAGAAGCGACGCCCCGTCACCACCTCGCGCCCCAGCCCCCAGTACTTCGCCGAGACCTACCGCAGGGTCGCCGAGGCGGGCGCCACCGGCATCGTCTCCCTCCACCTCTCCGCCGAACTGTCCGGCACGTACGACGCGGCGGTGGTCGCGGCGCGCGAGGCCCCGGTGCCGGTGCGGGTGGTGGACACCGGCATGGTCGCCATGGCGCTCGGCTTCTGCGCGCTGGCGGCTGCCGAGGTCGCGGAGCAGGGTGGGACGGTCGACGAGGCGGTCACCGCGGCGGAGAAGCGAGCCGACGGCACGTCCGCCTACTTCTACGTCGACACCCTGGAGTATCTGCGTCGAGGCGGCCGGATCGGCACGGCCCAGGCCCTGTTGGGCTCGGCGCTCGCCGTGAAGCCCCTCCTCCAGCTGGACGCGGGGCGCATCGACCTGCTCGAGAAGGTGCGGACCGCCTCGAAGGCGATCGCCCGCCTGGAGGAGATCGGCGCCGACCGGGCGGGCAGCGCGCCGGTGGACATCGCCGTGCACCATCTCGCAGCCCCCGAACGGGCGTCGGCTCTCGCTGACCGTCTGCGCTCCCGCGTGCCCGGACTCGTCGATCTGCACGTCAGCGAGGTCGGAGCGGTGATCGGGGCACATACCGGTCCTGGACTGCTGGGAGTCGTGGTCTCACCACGATGAGGACTTGCCCCTCCTGTGGGTGACCGGGTGACGGAGTTATCCACAACGGGGCGTCGGTCCACGGAAAATGAGCAAGATCATCGCGGTGTGACGAAGTGTCCGATCCTCGTCGTATGGCACTTCGATCACGCTCACGCAGCACATACGCGACCAGTGGCCCGGGCCGGTCCCGCGGCTCCGACGGCCGCTCCCGCCGCCTTCGCCCGCCGGGCGGTCGGGCGGGACACCGTCACGCTTCGGCGGAGGAGAACCGTCGTAGGGCGCAGGCGTTGTTCGCCGCACGGGCCCGGGAGGCGGGTGCGCCCGAGAGGCCGGGTATCGGACCGCCGGGCGGGGTGGTCGGGGGCGGCGCGGGTGACAGGGCCGGTGGTGGCAGCAGTCGGCCCGAGTCCCAGGGCCCTGGTGGACACGGCAGCCGGCCTGAGACCCAAGGGCCTCGTGGACATGGCAGCCGGCGGGAGTCCCAGGGGTTTGGTGGACACGGCAGCGAGCCTGAGACCCATGGGTTTGGTGGACACAGCAGCCGACCTGAGATCCAGGGCCCTGGTGGACACGGCAGTCGGCGGGAGTCCCGTGGCGGTGATGCCGGCGGCGGCGCGGGGTCTGCGGACGGCACGACCGTCGCGTGCCCGGCGGAGGGCGCGGGAGAGCCTGGTCCAGGGGGTGGGGCAGCGGACGGTGCCGGGGGCGCGGGTGACGTCGGCGTGGTCGCAGAGGGCGATGCGTTGGAGGGGGCCGTCCTCAGCGTAGAGGCCGGTGCTTTCGAGGGCGGGGGTCAGGCGGCCCGGGCGGCCTGGTGGGAGCGGGCGGGGCCTGCGCTGCGGGAGCGGATGCCGGTCTGGCTGCAGGCGCGGTGCGCACTGGAGCGCAGGAGCGTGCTTGCGCTGACCGTGCTGCTGGTCGCCGCCGCGGGCTTCGCCGTGCAGCACTTCTGGGCCGGAAGGGTCCAGCCGGTGAAGGCGCCGGAGGCGGTGCGAGCCGTGGCCCCCTTCGGGGCGGCCGCAGACGGGCGGGAGCCGGCGGCCGGGTCCGAGGCGTCCGCCGGTCCGCCGGGGCCGGGAATCGCGGGGAGCGCCGGGAGCACGGCCCGCGGCGAGATCGTGGTGGACGTCAGCGGAAAGGTGCGCAAGCCCGGAATCCACCGTCTCCCGGCCGGTTCGCGGGTCGTCGACGCGCTGGACGCGGCCGGTGGGGTGCGGCCGGGCGCCGACACCGACGGTCTCAACCGCGCACGGTTCCTCGTGGACGGCGAGCAGGTCGTCGTCGGCGTCCCGTTGGCGGCGGCCGGGGCCGCCGCGGGAGCAGCGGGACCAGGATCCGCGGCCGGGGCGGCGGGGTCCGCCGGCACGGCAGGTTCCGGCGGCGGGCCGGCGGTCCCCGTGTCCCTCAACACGGCGACCGTCGACCAACTCGAGGCCCTGCCGGGCGTGGGACCGGTGCTGGCGCAGCACATCATCGACCACCGGGCCCGGCACGGCGGCTTCCGGTCGGTGGACGAGCTGCGGGACGTGAACGGAATCGGCGAGCGGCGATTCGCCGACCTGCGGAATCTCGTGCGGCCATGAGGAGGCCGAACGCTGTACGGGGGATCCCCGGAGGCAGGGGCAGGGGCAGGGGCAGCGGTGGGGGCGGGGCCCTGGACGAGGGCGGGGGCGCACTGAACGGCGTCTGGCCGGCGCCCGGCGGGAGCGGTCGGCAGGCCGTGCACGCCGTCTCCGGAAAGCGGCTGGGGGACGCCCACCCGCGTCAGGAGGGGCCGGTGGATCTCCGGCTCGTACCTCCCGCCCTCGCGGCCTGGGCCACGGCCGCGCTCACGTTGGACGCGGCCCCGGGCCTGGTGGGCGGCCTGGTGCTCGGCTGCCTGGCGGTCGCCGCGACCCTGCTGGTCGTGAGGCGGGGCAGTGCAAGGAACGCCTCGCTCATGCCGGACCTTCGGAACGACAGGCCGCGCGTCGACCCCGGAGAGCTGGATGGCGCGGGCGCGGCGAGTCGCCGGGAGGCGTCGCCGGACGGGAATGTCGCGGAGGTGGGTGGTGTGGGTGCGGCGGGGCGTCGAAGGGTGTCGCCGGACGGGAATGTCGCGGAGGTGGACGGCGCGGGCGCGGCGAGTCACCGGGAGGCGTCGCCAGACGGGAATGTCGGGGAGGTCGGTGGTGTGGGTGCGGCGGGGCGTCGGAGGGGTTGGCCGCGTGTGACCGTTGCCGCCTCTCTGCTCTGCGCGGCCGCGGCTGCCGCGTCGGCCGGGCTGCACGGCGCCGACCTGCGCCGCGGACCGGTGCCCGCGCTGGCGGGCAGGTACGCGAGCGTCACCGCCGAGGTCGAGCTCACCTCCGACCCACGGCTCACGCGCCCCCGCGTCAGAGGGGACCACGTGATGCCCGACTCGGTGGTGATCGAGACGGAGGTGCGCAAGGTCGAGACCGCGGAGGGGACGGTGGTGGCGACGCGGACGCCGGTCCTGCTGATCGTGGACGCCGGATCGCGCAGGGGAGGCGGCCGACGCCCAGGGCCCTACGGCCGGAAGGGGTCCGGCGGCGCGCGCGGTCACCAAGGGCGGCCCGAGGCCCCGTGGCTCGCGTTGCTGCCGTCCACCCGACTGCGAGTGGCCGGGCGGCTCGCGCCGGCCATGGCCCGAGGGGACCGGTTCGCGGCGGTGCTGCGGGTGCGGGGCGGGGCGCCGCCGTCGGTCGTGGGGCGACCCTCTGCCGTGCAGCGGTCGGCGGGGCGGCTGCGGGCGGGCCTGAGGGCCGCCACCGACGGCTTGCCGGCGGACGCCAGGGCGCTGCTGCCGGGGCTGGTGGTCGGGGACACCTCGAGGATCACGCCCGAACTGGACGAGGCCTTCAAGGAGACGGACCTGGCCCACACCCTGGCCGTCTCCGGAAGCAACCTCACGATCATCCTCGTGCTGCTCATCGGCCCGCCAGGTCTCGCCCAGCAGGTCGAGCGGCGCGGCCTGGCGGCCCGGCTGGGCGTCCCCCTGCGAGCGACCGCCGTGCTCGGCGGGGCGCTCACGCTCGGATTCGTGGTGGTGTGCCGGCCCGACCCCAGCGTGCTGCGCGCCGCGGCCTGTGGAGCGATCGTGCTCCTGGCCCTGGCGACCGGCCGACGCCGGTCCCTCGTGCCGGCACTGGCGACAGCCGTGTTGCTCCTGGTGCTGTACGACCCGTGGCTGGCCCGGAGCTACGGCTTCCTGCTCTCAGTCCTCGCCACTGGAGCCCTGTTGACGCTGGCGCCGCGGTGGAGCGCCGCCCTGCGCAGGCGGCGGGTCCCGCCGAGGCTCGCGGAGGCGCTGGCTGCGGCCGGAGCCGCGCAGGCCCTGTGCGCACCGGTCGTCGCGGTGCTGTCCGCGCGGGTGAGTCTGGTGGCGGTGCCCTGCAACATCCTCGTGGAGTTCGCGGTCGCGCCCGCGACAGTGCTGGGCTTCGGGGCGCTGGCCACCGCACCGGTGGCGATGCCGGTGGCGCGGGCGCTGGCCTGGTGCGCCGGTTGGCCCGCCGAGTGGATCGCGGGCGTGGCCCGAACGGGCGCCGCGCTGCCGGGCGCGGGAATCGACTGGCCGGGCAGTTGGATGGGTGCTCTGTCGCTGGCGGCCGTCACGGGCGTGGCGGTGATGTCCGGGCGTCGGCTGTCGAGGCATCCGTGGCTGTGCGCGGTCTGCGGGGCCCTGCTGCTGCTCGTGGTGGTGCGGCCGCCGCCGCTGACGAGAGTGCTCACGGGCTGGCCGCCGCCGGGCTGGCGGCTGGCGATGTGCGACGTGGGGCAGGGCGACGCGACCGTCCTCGCGGCGGGCGACGGCGCCGGCGTGGTCGTGGACGCCGGTCCCGATCCCGCGCTGATCGACCGGTGTCTGCGCACGCTCGGCATCACCAGGGTGCCGCTCGTCGTGTTGACCCACTTCCACGCCGACCACGTGGCCGGGCTGCCCGGGGTCCTGCGGGGCCGCGAGGTCGGCGCCGTCGAGACCACCGCCTTCGAGGAACCCGTGGAGCAGGTGGAGTTCGTGAGGAAGGAGGCGAGGACGCGGAACATCCCTCTCGTGCGGGCCGTGGCCGGGGAGCGGCGGCGGGTCGGCGCGCTGGAATGGGAGGTGCTGTGGCCTCCGCCGTTTCCGGCGCCGGCGCCGGAAGGCCCGAACGACGCGAGTGTGACGCTGCTCGTGCGATCGGCCGGGCTGCGCGTGCTGCTGCTGGGCGATCTCGAACCCCCGGCACAGCGGGCGCTGTCGAGATCGCCTGCGGCCGCGCTGGTGCGCGGGGTGGATGTGCTGAAGGTGGCGCATCACGGCTCGGCCTACCAGGACCCGGACCTCATACGGGCGGTGGCGCCCCGGCTGGCGCTGATCAGCTGCGGCGAGGACAACCCGTACGGACACCCGGCGCCCAGCACGGTGGCGGCACTGCGCAGGGGAGGGGCGGCGGTGCTGCGGACGGACCGGGACGGGGCTCTGGCGGTCGTCGGAGGCGGAGGAGGGGACGGGGAGTTGCGGGTGGCGCGAGACTGAGGGCATGAATCCCGCACAGGCGAAGGACGAACAGCCCCGGTCTTCCGCGCCCCGATCTACCGTGCCCCGGTCTTCCGTCCCCCGGGACGCCGACCGCCCCTCCGGCGCCCGGCGCCAGGGCGTCCGCTTCCCCGACGCTCGTTTGGTCGAGGCCTATCTCCACCGCCTCGGCCTCGAGCTCCCGCTTCCGGCCCCGACCGCAGGCCTTCTTCGGGAGCTGCATCTGCGGCATCTGCGGGCCGTGCCCTTCGAGAACCTGTCGGTGCATCTCGGGCAGGAGATCGTGCTGGAGGAGAGGCTGCTGGTCGAGAAGATCGTCGAAGCGCGCAGAGGAGGGTTCTGTTACGAGCTGAACGGAGCCTTCGGGGCGCTGCTGACGGCGCTGGGCTTCCAGGTGACGCTGCTGGCAGCGCGGGTGTACGGCGAGGAGGGTCGGCTCGGGATCCCGTACGACCATCTGGCGCTGCTGGTCGGGGCGGCGGACGGCGGGCAGTGGCTGGCCGACGTCGGGTTCGGGGCGCACAGCCACCACCCGCTCCGCTGGGGGCACGACGGCGAACAGGCCGACCCCGGTGGGACGTTCAGGATCGCCGCGGCCGCTCCGGACCCGGTCGGCGCGGAGGCCGGAGCCGGTACGGATCGCGCCGGAGCCGGTGCGGCGGTGCAGGGGCGGGACATGGACGTCGTGCGGGACGGAGCGCGGGTGTACCGGCTGGAGATGCGGCCCCGGGTGCTCGGGGACTTCGCGGCGGGAGCGTGGTGGCACAGCACCTCACCGGAGTCGCACTTCACACAGTCGCTGATCTGCTCGCGGCTCACCGAGGAGGGAGGGCGGATCACGCTCGGCGGACGCCGCTTCAAGGCGACGTCCGCGGACGGAACGAGCACCGAGCACGAACTGGAGGCCGACGAGGAGGTGTTGGAGGTGTACCGCGAGCAGTTCGGGATCGAGCTGGACCGGGTGCCGACGGTCCGCACGCACGGGTGATCCCGGCCTTGTGGGGCGTCACGGGCGGACACGCCGGTGCACGGGCCGTGGGTGCGTGCCGGAAAATGGCCTCGTGAGCGATGTGAGACATGTGCTGGTGCTGCCGGACCGCGACGCGGCGGAGGAGGTGGCTCAGGCGCTCGGGGAGCGCTTCGGCGTCGGCGAGGAGCCGAGGATCGTCCGCGACGCCCTGGCAGGGGAGGACGACGCGGAGGACGCTCAGTGGCTCGTCCTGCTGCATGACGAGGCCGGCCGGCTCGACGCGGCGGCGCTGGACGAGTTCGCGGCGGAGTGGGAGGGCTGGCGGGAGGAGCCCTGAGATGCGTAGGCCGCGCTGTCAGTGGCTCGTGGGATGCTTTCGGTGATGGCCAGGAAGACTGCGAACGACGACCCTCTCGCCCCGCTGACGCTCGCCGTGGGCCAGGAGGACCTGCTGCTCGACCGTGCCGTGCAGGAGGTGGTGGCCGCCGCCCGGGCCGCCGACGCCGACACGGACGTACGCGACCTGACCCCGGACCAGCTGCAGCCCGGCACGCTCGCCGAGCTGACCAGCCCGTCGCTCTTCGCGGAGCGCAAGGTCGTGGTCGTGCGCAACGCGCAGGACCTGTCCGCCGACACGGTCAAGGACGTCAAGGGATACCTCGGATCGCCCGCCGAGGAGATCACGCTCGTCCTGCTGCACGCCGGCGGCGCCAAGGGCAAGGCGCTGCTGGACGCCGCGCGCAAGGCGGGCGCCCGTGAGGTGGCCTGCCCGAAGATGACGAAGCCGGCGGACCGGCTGGCCTTCGTCAGACAGGAGTTCCGGGCGACCGGCAGATCGGCCACGCCCGAGGCCTGCCAGGCGCTGGTCGACGCCATCGGCAGCGATCTGCGGGAGCTGGCGTCGGCGGTGTCCCAGCTGGTTGCGGATGTCGAGGGCACCATCGACGAGGCCGTCGTCGGCCGGTACTACACCGGGCGGGCCGAGGCGTCGAGCTTCACCGTCGCCGACCGGGCGGTGGAGGGGCGGGCCGCCGAGGCGCTGGAGGCGCTGCGCTGGTCGCTGGCCACCGGCGTCGCACCCGTGCTGATCACCAGTGCGCTCGCCCAGGGCGTGCGGGCCATCGGCAAGCTGTCCTCGGCGCGCGGCGGCCGTCCGGCCGACCTCGCGCGCGAGCTCGGCATGCCGCCCTGGAAGATCGACCGGGTACGGCAGCAGATGCGCGGCTGGACGCCGGACGGGGTCGCCCTCGCCCTACGGGCGGTGGCCGAGGCGGACGCGGGAGTGAAGGGCGGCGACGACGCCGAGTACGCCCTGGAGAAGGCCGTCGTGGCCATCGCGCGTGCGGCGCGGTCCGGGGGGCGCGGGTAGTCGTCCTGCATGGGTGTGTCTCAGGCCGGCCGAGTGTCCGACGTGACCGTCCCCGCGGCGATCACCCGAGGGCGGGACCGTCCCCGGTGCGAGCCGGACCGCGTGATCTGGACGCCGTGATCCGGACGCCGTGAGTCGCACGGTGTCAGCCGGGGGCTGCGAGCCGGAGGCCGTGAGTCGGACCGCGTGATCTGGACGCCGTGAGTCGGACGGTGTGATCGGGAGGCCGTGAGTCGGACGACGCGATCCGGACGCTGTGATCCAGTCGCCGTTCCCCTGCCGGGGAGGAGAATCGGACGTACCAGCCGCACATCGCCGGCGCATGCGAAAGGTGGCGATCGACATGGCTGAACACCCGCACGCGGTACTCGTCCGTCAGGGATACGAGGCCTTCACCCGCGGAGACATGGACACCCTGCGCGGGCTGATGACGGGGGACTGTTCGCATCACGTGCCCGGTTCCCACCCCCTTTCCGGGGACTTCAAGGGCGTTGACGCGATCATGGACATGTACGGCAGGCTCTTCTCGGAGACGGCCGGGTCGATGCGCGTCGAGTTGCGCAACGTGATGGTCGACGGCCGTGGGCACGCCGTCTCCGTGCACCGCTTCACCGCCGACCGCAACGGCAAGCACCTCGAGGACGACGGGTGCCTCGTCTTCCGGATCGTCGGCGACAAGATCACGGATCTCGACGAGTGCGTCTCGGACATCGACACGAGCAACGACTTCTGGTCGTGAGGACCAAGCCGAAGGCCCCGGCGCCCGCCCTGGGGAAGGGCGGAGCGCCGGGGCCTCCGGAAAAGCTGATCAAGCTGGTGAGCCCGTACCCGCGTGGCGAACGCAGGCCGCGTACAGGCTCGGGGGCGCCGGACGGGAGCGGATGAGAGGGCCCGCTGTGGTCCCTTCCGGCGATCAGATCAGTGAAGCGGTTCAGCCCTTGAGGGACTCGACCTTGGAAGCAAGCGCCGACTTCTTGTTGGCGGCCTGGTTCTTGTGGATGACGCCCTTGGAGACGGCCTTGTCGAGCTGACGCGCGGCAGCGCGCTGGTACTCGGTGGCCTTCTCGGCGTCACCCGCGGCAGCGGCCTCGCGGGCCTTGCGGATCGCGGTCTTCAGGGAGGACTTGACGGCCTTGTTGCGCAGTCGAGCCTTCTCGTTGGTCTTGTTCCGCTTGATCTGGGACTTGATGTTCGCCACGAATGAGCCTTTTCAGGTTCAGGCACGGAGCCGTACGGGCTCGTACCAGGTGATTTCTTGGGCGTGTCTCGCGCTGAGAGGGCATGAGACACAGCTGCCCAGACTACCAGCGGCCGCCCGGGTGGCCCAAACCGGTCTCCGGTCGCCGCCCGTGGGACCATGGAGCCTACGTATCGATCCGACCCGAGGCACGAAGGCGCCTCAAGAGACAGGACCCTGCGTGCCCGCGACCCCTAACAACGCGCCCGAGCCGAGCCGTACCGACCCGGCTCTGATCCGCAACTTCTGCATCATCGCGCACATCGACCACGGCAAGTCCACGCTCGCCGACCGCATGCTCCAGCTGACCGGAGTCGTCGACCAGCGGCAGATGCGTGCTCAGTACCTCGACCGCATGGACATCGAGCGCGAGCGCGGCATCACGATCAAGTCCCAGGCCGTGCGCCTGCCCTGGGCCCCGACACAGGATCCGGGCAGCACCCACATCCTGAACATGATCGACACCCCGGGGCACGTGGACTTCACGTACGAGGTGTCCCGGTCGCTGGCCGCGTGCGAGGGCACCGTCCTCCTCGTCGACGCCGCCCAGGGCATCGAGGCCCAGACTCTCGCCAACCTCTACCTGGCGATGGAGAACGACCTCAAGATCATCCCGGTGCTGAACAAGATCGACCTGCCGGCCGCACAGCCCGAGAAGTTCTCCGAGGAGCTCGCCAACCTCATCGGCTGCGACCCCGGGGACGTGCTCAAGGTCTCCGCCAAGACCGGTCTGGGCGTCGAGGCCCTGCTCGACCGGGTCGTCGCCAACGTCCCGGCGCCGGTCGGCGTCCAGGACGCCCCCGCCCGCGCGATGATCTTCGACTCGGTCTACGACTCCTACCGCGGTGTCGTGACGTACGTGCGTGTCATCGACGGCCAGCTCAACAAGCGCGAGCGGATCCGGATGATGTCCACCGGCGCCACGCACGAGCTGCTCGAGATCGGCGTCTCGGCGCCGGAGATGAAGGCGGCCGACGGCCTCGGCGTGGGTGAGGTCGGCTATCTGATCACCGGCGTGAAGGACGTCCGCCAGTCCAAGGTCGGTGACACCATCACCACCCTGAACAAGGGCGCGACCGAGGCCCTCGGCGGGTACAAGGACCCCAAGCCGATGGTGTTCTCGGGTCTGTACCCCCTCGACGGCTCGGACTACCCGGAGCTGCGCGACGCGCTGGACAAGCTCCAGCTCAACGACGCCGCGCTGGTCTACGAGCCGGAGACGTCCGCCGCGCTCGGCTTCGGCTTCCGCGTCGGCTTCCTCGGCCTGCTGCACCTCGACGTGATCCGTGAGCGGCTGGAGCGCGAGTTCGGGCTCGACCTCATCGCCACCGCGCCGAACGTGGTCTACCGCGTGGTGATGGAGGACGGCAGCGAGCACACGGTCACCAACCCGAGCGAGTTCCCCGAGGGGAAGATCAGCGACGTCTACGAGCCCGTCGTACGCGCCACGATCCTCGCGCCCTCCGAGTTCATCGGGTCGATCATGGAGCTGTGCCAGACCCGGCGCGGCACCCTGCTCGGCATGGACTACCTCTCCGAGGACCGGGTCGAGATCCGCTACACGCTCCCGCTCGCGGAGATCGTCTTCGACTTCTTCGACCAGCTGAAGTCCAAGACGCGCGGCTACGCGTCGCTGGACTACGAGCCCACCGGCGAGCAGGCCTCCAGCCTGGTCAAGGTGGACATCCTGCTGCACGGCGACAAGGTGGACGCCTTCTCGGCGGTCACCCACAAGGACGCCGCGTACGCCTACGGTGTGCGGCTCGTCGCCAAGCTGCGCGAGCTCATCCCGCGGCAGGCCTTCGAGGTGCCGATCCAGGCGGCCGTCGGCTCCCGGGTCATCGCGCGCGAGACCATCCGCGCCATCCGCAAGGACGTCCTCGCCAAGTGCTACGGCGGCGACATCTCCCGTAAGCGCAAGCTGCTGGAGAAGCAGAAGGAAGGCAAGAAGCGGATGAAGATGGTGGGTTCCGTGGAGGTTCCGCAGGAGGCCTTCATCGCCGTTCTGAGCAGCGACGACAGCGCGGGATCCGGCAAGGGCAAGAAGTAACCGCGCCGAAGCCCGGGATTCCGGGCGGGAAAAGGGCCTGTCGTGCTGTCGCGCGGCGGGCCCTTTGGCTGTACTCAGGAGAAAGTGACCGCCCGGAGCCCCTTACGCGCTGGCCAGTCGCCCTTTACTCTGATGCCTGCTCGGTAGTTACTCGTGAGTTAAACAACAGCCGCCGTCCGGTGCAGCGGTCGTCCGGCACAGCCGTCGTCCCGTTGCAGCCGTCGTCCAGTACAGCCGTCGTCAACAGAGCCGCCGTCAACAGCAGCCGCGCGTCGAACGACGCCGCAACGAGCCAGCCGCACCGTCGCGGGCCCCGGAGGATGTCGTGAGCGACACACAGACACTGATCGAGAACCGTCCGCCGTCGGTCGCGGGCCTCTTCCTGGAGCGCGTGGCGGCCACGCCCGACGGGGAGGCGTACCGGCATCCGGTGCCCGCCGCGTCCGGTGAGGGCCCCGACGCCTGGAAGACGCTGAGCTGGGCGCAGGCCGCCGAGCGGGTCTACGCGATCGCGGCCGGCCTGATCGAGCTCGGCGTGCAGCCCGAGCAGCGCGTCGCGCTCGCCTGCTCCACGCGCCTCGAGTGGATCCTCGCCGACCTCGGCATCATGTGCGCCGGCGCCGCCACGACCACCGTCTACCCGCAGACCAACGCCGAGGAGTCGGCGTTCATCCTCTCGGACTCCGAGAGCCGGGTGCTGATCGCCGAGGACGCGGCGCAGCTCGCCAAGGCGGTCGAGAAGCGCGCGGAGCTGCCCGACCTCACCCATGTGGTCGTGATCGACCCGGCCGGCGTGGAGACCGCCGACTGGATCCTCACCCTGGACGAGCTGGAGAAGCGCGGCGCGGCCCGGCTGGAGAAGGAGGCCGGGCTGATCAAGGAGCGGGTCGCCGCGATCACCTCCGACCAGCTCGCCACCCTCATCTACACCTCCGGCACCACCGGCCGTCCCAAGGGCGTGCGTCTGCCGCACGACAACTGGTCGTACATGGCGAAGGCGATCGCGGCGACCGGCCTGGTCGGCCCCGAGGACGTGCAGTACCTGTGGCTGCCGCTCGCGCACGTCTTCGGCAAGGTGCTCACATCCGGCCAGATCGAGGTCGGACACGTCACCGCCGTCGACGGCCGCGTCGACAAGATCATCGAGAATCTGCCGGTCGTCCGGCCGACGTACATGGCCGCCGTGCCGCGCATCTTCGAGAAGGTCTACAACGGCGTCGCCGCCAAGGCCCGTGCGGGCGGCGGGGCCAAGTACAAGATCTTCCAGTGGGCCGCCGGGGTCTCCCGCGAGTACGCCAAGGCCGCCCAGGACAACTTCCGGCGCACCGGCAGCGCGTCGGTCCCCTTCGGGCTCGGCGCCCGGCACAAGGTCGCCGACGCGCTCGTCTTCGCCAAGATCCGCGAGGCCTTCGGCGGCAACCTGCGCGCCTGTGTCTCCGGGTCGGCGGCCCTCGCGCCCGAGATCGGGTACTTCTTCGCCGGCGCCGGCATCCACATCCTCGAGGGGTACGGCCTGACGGAGTCCTCCGCGGCCTCCTTCGTGAACCCCGGCGAGGCCTACCGCACGGGCACGGTCGGCAAGCCGCTGCCCGGCACCGAGGTGCGCATCGCCGACGACGGCGAGATCCTGCTGCGCGGCCCCGGCATCATGGAGGGCTACCACGGGCTCCCCGAGAAGACCGCCGAGGTCCTCGAGGCGGACGGCTGGTTCCACACCGGCGACATCGGCGAGCTGTCGCCCGACGGGTACCTGCGGATCACCGACCGCAAGAAGGACCTCATCAAGACGTCCGGCGGCAAGTACATCGCGCCCGCCGAGGTCGAGGGCCAGTTCAAGGCGGTCTGCCCGTACGTCTCCAACATCCTCGTGCACGGCGCCGACCGGAACTTCTGCACGGCGCTCATCGCGCTCGACGAACCGTCCCTCCTGGACTGGGCGAAGGACAACGGACTGGCCGGGAAGCCGTACGCGGAGGTCGTGGCCGCGCCCGCCACCGTGGAGCTCATCGACGGTTACGTCAAGCAGCTCAACGAAGGCCTCCAGCGCTGGCAGACCATCAAGAAGTTCCGGCTGCTGCCCCGCGACCTGGACGTCGAGCACGGTGAGATCACGCCGAGCCTGAAGCTCAAGCGGCCGGTGGTGGAACGGGAGTACAAGCACCTCATCGAGGAGATGTACGCCGGATCGCGCGAGGCGTGACCGGAGCGGTGTGAGCGGCGCACAAGCGGAGGGGCGGATTCCGGATGCTCGGATTCCGCCCCTCAATCGTGCGTCAACGGGCACAAGGGTGCCTTTGCATAGCACGCTTCTCGCCTCGAACGGCCCACTTCGGTGACCCAGCGCTCATGGACGGACCCGGTCTGTCACCCTGATGGCGTCCGTACTGTCCGGGGAGCCGCGCATGGGTGCCATTCCGACGCAACGGGAGACCTTCTCCCGGGCCGGAGGCGCGCCCGCGCGCGCGAGCGGGCTCCCGCACACGCGCGCGATCCTGGCCGGCAGCTCCCTCGCGCCCGGCGCCGCCCGCGACCTGGTCCGCGCCGCGCTGTCGGAGTGGGCCGGCAGCGGCCTGCCCGGCGCGGTGAAGCTCCGTGAGCGCCTTGCCGAGGACGCGATACTCGTCGTCAGCGAGCTCGTCACGAACGCCGTGGTGCACGCCGGCACCGAGGTCGAGCTGGTGTGCCGGCTGGACGTGGAGCCCGGTCCGTCCGAGGGCGGTCTCGCGGTCGTCGTGGAGGTCTGTGACCGGCACCCCTCCCGCACCCCGCGCGACCACGCCCCCGACCCGCCCCGGGGCATGCCGGAGCACGGCCGCGGCCTGCGCCTGGTCGCCACGCTGGCGGACGCCTGGGGTGTGACGTACCGCAGGGGTGCGAAGACGGTCTGGGCGCGGCTGCTGCCGAACGCCGAGTCCGCCGAGCAGGGTTCCGCCGGCGGCGGGGCGGCCCGGGCGGCCGAGGCGACGGGCCGGCCCGGCGGCGTCCTGGGCTGCACCGCCGGAGCCCGCGCCGGCGACCCCGGGCGCGACGAGGCCCGGGGCATCGGTCACAGCCCCGACTTCGATCCCGACCTCCGCCCTGACGTCGACCCCGACTTCGACCCCGGCTTCGACCCGGACTTCGATCCCGACCTGGACTCCGACGTCGCCCTGCACCACGGCTGCGGTCACGATTACGGGCACGCCGATTTCACCGGTCTCCTCGACGCCCTCGCCCCCGAACCGGAGCCGAACGGCCGGGGCGACCCGGACTGGCTCGACCGCGGCGCCCTCTCCTTCCTCGCCGAGGCGTCCGACCTGCTCGCCGGCCAGCTCGACGAGGACCTGGTCGCCGCGCTGACCGGCCAGCTGCTGGTGCCGCGGCTCGCCGACTGGTGCGCGGTGTGGCTGGAGGACGAGGTCAGCGGCCGCGGCGACTGGACCGGCGGGCCGGGGCCGCGGCTGGCCCGGGTCTGGCACGGCAGCGAGAACCGCATCGAGGAGCTGCGCCACGCCCTGGAGAAGGACCCGCCGTGCCCGCCCGACGGCGGCCCCCGCTCGGGGCCGGAGTCCTATCCCTGGCCCGCGACGGCCCTCGGCCCGCACGGCGCCGCGCTCGCCTACCGGCTGATCGCCGGCGGCCGGCCCCTGGGCACCCTGGTCCTCGGACGGGCCGGACCGGGCGTCTTCCCCGACGAGGTCACCGGGCTCGTGGAGGATCTCGGCCGCCGGGTGGCGCTGGCCATCGGCGCGGCCCGTCAGTACGCCCGGCAGGCCACCATCAGCGCGGTCCTGCAGCGCGGGCTGCTGCCCGGCGCGGTCGCGCAGATCCCCGGCGTGTGCAGCGCGCTCGTCTACGAGCCGCGCGAGCAGGGCGGGCCCAGCGGCGACTTCTACGACTTGTTCCCGGCGGGCGACGGGCGCTGGTGCTTCGCCGTGGGGGACGTCCAGGGAAAGGGCCCGGAAGCGGCCGTCGTCATCGGCCTGGCCCGCCCCTGGCTGCGGCTGCTGGCCCGTGAGGGCTACGGCGTCGCCGACGTCCTGGACCGCCTCAACCAGCTCCTCCTCGACGACGCGACGGAGGCCGCCGACGCCGCCGCCCGCGCCTTCGTCGGCCCGGCCGGACCCGCGGACGGCCCGCAGACCCGCTTCCTGTCGCTCCTGTACGGCGAGCTGGCCCCCTTCGAAGGCGGCATCCGCTGCATCCTCGCCTCCGCCGGGCACCCGCTCCCGCTGCTGCTCGCGCCGGACGGCGCGGTCGCCACGGCCGGACGCCCGCAGACCCTTCTCGGAGTCGTCGAGGACGTCGTCTACACCTGCGACACGCTGGAACTGCGCCCCGGCGACAGTCTGCTGTGCGTCACCGACGGCGTGACGGAGCGGCGCTCGGGCACGCGCCAGTTCGACGACGAGGACGGTCTCGCGACGGCGCTGGCGGGCTGCGCAGGACTGGACGCGGAGCTGATCGCGGAGCGGATCCGGCGCCTGGTGCACGAATTCGGCGAGGAGCCGCCGGACGACGACCTCGCGCTGCTGGTGTTGCAGGCGCTGTGACGCGGGCTGCTCGACTCCGGGCGGCGAAGACCGCCGCGTTGCGGGGGGCGGCGCGTCGGCGGTGGCGCATCGGCGGTGGCGCCGGGAAGGGCACGGGCCGGGCGGCGAGGGACGCGGCCCGGACACACCTGCGCATGTATGGTCCAGTTTTGTGCCGAAGGCGAAGAATGCCGTAGATGACCCGCCCACCCGCCGGAGCGTACTGATCGCCGGCGCGGGAATCGGGCTGACCGCGACCGCATGCACCCGCGAGGCCGGTCCGCCGGCGGGAGCGCCCGGGCCCGGGGCTCCCGCGGCGCGCCGCCGCCAGGCCGGGGTGACCACCCCGCAACAGGCCACCGCGCTGGTCCTGGCGTACGACCTCGATCCCGCCCTGCGCGGTGCGGCGGGCGCACGGGAGCTGAAGGCGGTGCTCGCCAGGTGGACCCGCGCCCTGGCGGACGTCCAGGACACCCGGGACACCCGAGACAGCCGGGAAGCCCGGGAGGCCGGGGAGGCCGACGGCGATGGCGAGAGCCGGGAGGCCGGCGGCGGCCGCGGGGCCCGTCTCACCGCCACGCTCGGCATCGGCCCCGGGCTGCCTGACCGTCTCGGCCTGCGCGCCCCCGAAGCCCTGCGCGAGCTGCCCTCCTTCCCCGGTGACTGGCTGGACCCCGCCCGCTGCGGCGGAGACGTGCTGGTGCAGCTGTGCGCCGACTCGGCCGACGCCACCGAGGCGACCGCGGCCACCCTGACGCGGCTGGCGGGGGACGCACTGAGCCCGCGCTGGCGGCAGGCGGGCTTCCTGCCGCCCTCGGACGGCGGCGCCGCCCCCCGCGACCTGTTCGGGTTCAGGAACGGCAGCGCCAACCCCACCGCCGAGGAGTGCGAGCGCTGGGTGTGGTCGGGCGACGCGACCTACCTCGTCGTGCGCCGCGTCCACCTGCGCGTGGAGGACTTCGCGCGGCTCGCCGTGCACCGTCAGGAGGAGGTCGTCGGCCGCCGCCGCGCGACCGGCGCCCCGCTCGACGGCGGATCCGAGCACGACGAGGTCGACCTGCTGGCCAAGGACTCCCAGGGCGGGTACATCACGCCGCCGCGTTCGCACGTGCGCGCCGTGAGCCCCCGTCTCGACGACGGCGCCCGGATGCTGCGCCGCAGCTACTCCTACGCCGACGGACCCACCGACCAGGGCCTGCTGTTCCTCGCCTTCATGCGGGACCCGGCGCTGTTCGCCCGAGTCCAGCGCCGCATGGCCGCACAGGACGACCTGACCGCGTTCATCCAGGCGCGGGGCTCGGCGGTGGCGTACGTCCTGCCGGGCGCCGGCCCCGGACGCCCGCTGGGGGCGGAGCTGCTGGCCTGAGGGCGGCCCCGGTCACGGCCAGGGCGGCCAAGGTCACGGCCTCGGGCCCGCGCCGACGAGGGGCGGCGCGGGCGTGCGGGACAATGGGCCGTATGCCTTCCGCACTCCCCGACGGCGAGCCGGTCCCCGGCGACGGCGCGCTCCCGGCGTCCGCGCTCGCCGGCGCCGCCGACCGCCCCCTCGGGTTCTATCTGCACGTTCCGTACTGCGCGACCCGCTGCGGGTACTGCGACTTCAACACCTACACCGCGACCGAGCTGCGCGGCACCGGCGGGGTCCTCGCCTCCCGCGACAACTACGCCGACACCCTGATCGACGAGATCCGGCTGGCCCGCAAGGTCCTCGGCGACGATCCGCGCGAGGTGCGCACGGTCTTCGTCGGCGGCGGCACGCCGACCCTGCTGGCCGCCGCCGACCTGGTGCGGATGCTGGGCGCGGTCCGCGACGAGTTCGGCCTCGCGGCGGACGCCGAGGTGACGACGGAGGCCAATCCGGAGTCTGTCGACCCCGCCTATCTGACGGCCCTGCGCGAGGGCGGCTTCAACCGGGTCTCGTTCGGTATGCAGAGCGCGCGGCAGCACGTGCTGAAGGTCCTCGACCGCACGCACACCCCCGGCCGGCCCGAGCGGTGCGTGGCGGAGGCGCGCGAGGCGGGCTTCGACCACGTCAACCTGGACCTGATCTACGGCACCCCGGGCGAGTCGGACGACGACTGGCGGGCCTCGCTGGAGGCGGCCCTGGGCGCCGGACCGGACCACGTCAGCGCGTACGCCCTGATCGTCGAGGAGGGCACGCAGCTGGCCCGCCGGATCCGCCGCGGCGAGGTCCCGATGACCGACGACGACGTGCACGCCGACCGCTATCTGATCGCGGACGAGGTGATGTCGGCGGCAGGCTACGACTGGTACGAGGTCTCCAACTGGGCCGCCTCGCCGGCGGCACGCTGCCTGCACAACGAGCTGTACTGGCGCGGCGCCGACTGGTGGGGCGCCGGGCCGGGCGCCCACTCGCACGTCGGCGGGGTGCGCTGGTGGAACGTCAAGCATCCGGGGGCGTACGCGGCGGCGCTGGCGGCGGGCCGCTCCCCGGGCGCGGGCCGGGAGCTGCTGTCCGACGAGGACCGCAGGGTCGAGCGGATCCTGCTGGAGCTGCGGCTGCGCGAGGGCGCGCCGCTGGACCTGCTGCGGCCGGCGGGACTCACCGCCTCCCGCCGGGCGCTGGGCGAAGGACTGCTGGAGAACGGACCGTACGACGAGGGGCGCGCGGTGCTCACGCTGCGCGGCCGGCTGCTGGCGGACGCGGTGGTGCGGGACCTCGTCGACTGACCCCCCCCGGGGGGGGTGAACCCGGGCGCGGACCGGGCCGTGGACCCGCGCGGATCGGGCCGTGAATCCGGGCGCGGACCGGCGCAGACAAGGGCGCTTCGATCCCGGGCGTGCGCTCCGATCCCGGGCGTCGCCTTCCCCGGACGGAGGCGTCGTGCGGGCGGACGTCGGGCCCCGCCTCGCGCCCTGTCGTGCGGGCGGACGTCGGGCCGCGCCTCAGGCCCCGCCGTCCGTGACGAAGTCGATCAGCTCCTCCACCCGGCCCAGCAGCTCCGGCTCCAGATCCTTGTAGGAGCCGACCCGCTTGAGGATCGCCTGCCACACGGCCCCGGTGTTCTCCGGCGGCCAGCCCAGCGCCCGGCACACGCCCGTCTTCCAGTCCTGGCCGTGCGGGACCCGCGGCCATGCCGCGATCCCGAGGGACGCCGGTTTCACGGCCTCCCAGACGTCGATGTACGGGTGGCCGACGACCAGCGCGTGCTCGCTGGTCACCGACTGCGCGATGCGCCACTCCTTCGTGCCGGGCACCAGGTGGTCCACCAGGACGCCCAGCCGCGCGTCCGGGCCGGGGCCGAACTCGGCGACGATCGACGGCAGGTCGTCCACCCCCTCCAGGTACTCCACGACCACGCCCTCGACGCGCAGGTCGTCGCCCCACACCTTCTCGACCAGCTCGGCGTCGTGCCGGCCCTCGACGTAGATGCGGCCGGCGCGGGCGACGCGCGCGCGGGCGCCCGGCACGGCGACCGAACCCGAGGCGGTGCGGACCGGCCGCGCGGGGCCGGCGGCGGGCCTCACCAGAGTCACCGCCCTGCCCTCGAGCAAGAAGCCGCGCGGCTCCAGCGGGAACACCCGGTGCTTGCCGAAGCGGTCCTCCAGGGTCACCGTGCCCGCCTCGCAGCGGATCACCGCACCGCAGAAACCCGTGCCGGGCTCCTCCACCACCAGGCCGGGCTCCGCCGCGACCTCGGGAACCGGCGTCGGCTTCTTCCAGGGAGGGGTCAGGTCGGCGGAGTACTGGCGCATTCGGATGACGATAGGAGAATCCCCGAGGCGGGCTTACGGCGACACGCCGAACCGCTTCGCGAGCGCGTCCCGCTGCGCCCGCACGAACGCCGCGTCCACCACGGCCCCGTGACCGGGCACGTACCGCGCGTCCTCGCCGCCGAGGTCGAGGAGCCGGTCCAGGGCGGCCGGCCAGCGCGACGGCACGGCGTCCGGGCCTGCCTGCGGATCGCCGGACTCCTCGACCAGGTCGCCGCAGAAGACCGTCTCGGGCTCGCCGGCCGCCGCACCCGGGACGAGGACGGCCAGGTCGTGGGCGGAGTGGGCGGGGCCCACGTTCGCCAGCAGGACCTGCCGGCCGGCGCCCAGGTCGAGCGTCCACTCCCCGGAGACGAAGTGGCGGGGCCGCACGAGCGTGTCCGCCGCCTCCGTCGCCGCCGCCTCGTCGACGCCCTGCCGGACCGCGTCCGACCGCAGTTCGTCGGCCGGCACGGAGTCGATGCCCACCGCCCCGAACACCTCGGCCCCGGCGAACGCCGCGGCGCCCAGCACATGGTCGAAATGGGGGTGGGTCAACGCGAGATGAGTCACACGGCAGCCGGCGAGCTGCTCGGCCTGCGCCCGCAGCAGCGCCCCCTCCGCCAGCGTCGACCCGGCGTCGATCACCAGCGCCGTGCCCGTGCCGACGACCAGACCCACCGTGCAGTCCCAGCCCGGCAGCCGGCACCGGCCCACCCCCGTCGCGACCCGCTCCCATCCCAGCTCTTCCCAAGTCATCGTCATACCGCGACGCTAACTGCAGGGCGCCCGTGCCGGGGCCGACCTTGCCCCGGGTGTACCCCACAGCCGTACACTGGCCGGGGAACGCTGGCACTCGAATGTGAAGAGTGCCAAACGCGAAGGCCCAGGGGACTGGGGGACGAGATTCTGGAGGTGTGCGCGCGATGCTGAGCGAACGCAGGCTCCAGGTGCTGCGCGCCATCGTCCAGGACTACGTCGGCACCGAGGAGCCCGTGGGGTCCAAGGCGCTCACCGAGCGGCACAACCTCGGCGTCTCCCCGGCGACGGTCCGCAACGACATGGCCGCCCTGGAGGACGAGGGGTACATCGCCCAGCCGCACACCAGTGCCGGGCGGATCCCCACCGACAAGGGCTACCGGCTGTTCGTCGACAAGCTGGCCGGCGTCAAGCCGATGACCGGCCCCGAGCGGCGCGCCATCCAGAACTTCCTGGACGGCGCGGTCGACCTCGACGACGTCGTGGCGCGGACGGTACGGCTGCTCGCGCAGCTCACCCGGCAGGTCGCCGTCGTGCAGTACCCGTCCCTGACCCGTTCGACCGTGCGGCACGTGGAGCTCCTCTCGCTCGCGCCCGCACGCCTGATGCTGGTGCTGATCACGGACACCGGGCGGGTCGAGCAGCGGCTGGTGGACTGCCCGGCGCCCTTCGGGGAGTCCTCGCTGGCGGATCTGCGCGCGCGGCTCAACAGCCGCGTCGCCGGCCGCCGGTTCTCGGACGTGCCGCGGCTGGTGGAGGATCTGCCGGAGGCCTTCGAGGCGGAGGACCGCGGCACCGTCACGATGGTGCTCTCCACCCTGCTGGAGACGCTGGTCGAGGAGAACGAGGAGCGGCTGATGATCGGCGGAACCGCCAATCTCACCCGCTTCGGGCATGACTTTCCCCTCACCATCCGACCCGTCCTGGAGGCCCTCGAGGAGCAGGTCGTGCTCCTCAAGCTCCTTGGCGAGGCGGGGGATTCGGGCATGACCGTACGCATCGGTCACGAGAACGCCTACGAGGGACTCAACTCCACTTCCGTGGTGTCGGTCGGCTACGGTTCGGGCGGCGAGGCAGTCGCCAAACTCGGCGTGGTCGGACCGACCCGCATGGATTACCCGGGAACGATGGGAGCGGTACGAGCGGTGGCACGGTACGTCGGACAGATCCTGGCGGAGTCGTAAGTGGCCACGGACTACTACGCCGTCCTCGGCGTGCGCCGCGACGCGTCGCAGGAAGAGATCAAGAAGGCCTTCCGCAGGCTCGCGCGCGAGCTGCATCCGGACGTCAACCCGGATCCGAAGACCCAGGAGCGGTTCAAGGAGATCAACGCCGCCTACGAGGTGTTGTCGGACCCGCAGAAGAAGCAGGTCTACGACCTCGGCGGCGACCCGCTGTCCCAGGCGGGCGGCGGTGGCGCCGGCGGCTTCGGGGCGGGGGGCTTCGGCAACTTCTCCGACATCATGGACGCGTTCTTCGGCACGGCGTCGCAGCGCGGGCCCCGCTCGCGCACCCGCCGCGGCCAGGACGCGATGATCCGGCTGGAGATCGACCTCGAGGAGGCGGCCTTCGGCACCACGAAGGACCTCCAGGTCGACACGGCGATCGTCTGCACGACGTGCAGCGGCGAGGGCGCGGCCCCCGGCACCAGCGCCCAGACATGTGACATGTGCCGCGGTCGCGGCGAGGTGTCGCAGGTGACGCGGTCCTTCCTGGGCCAGGTCATGACGTCGCGGCCGTGTCCGCAGTGCCAGGGCTTCGGCACCGTCGTGCCGACCCCCTGCCCGGAGTGCGCCGGCGACGGGCGCGTGCGCTCGCGCCGCACCCTGACGGTGAAGATCCCGGCCGGCGTCGACAACGGCACCCGGATCCAGCTCGCGGGCGAGGGCGAGGTCGGCCCCGGCGGCGGTCCCGCCGGCGACCTGTACGTGGAGATCCACGAGCTGCCGCACGCCCAGTTCCAGCGGCGCGGCGACGACCTGCACTGCACGGTGACCCTGCCGATGACGGCGGCGGCCCTGGGCACGAAGGTGCCCCTGGAGACGCTGGACGGCCTCGAGGAGGTCGACATCCGGCCCGGCACCCAGTCCGGGCAGTCGATCCCGTTGCACGGCCGGGGCGTCACGCATCTGCGCGGCGGCGGGCGCGGCGACCTCATCGTGCACGTCGAGGTGCAGACCCCGACGAAGCTCGACCCGGAGCAGGAGCGACTGCTGCGGGAGCTGGCGAAGCTGCGGGGCGAGGAGCGGCCCACGGGGCAGTTCCAGCCCGGGCAGCAGGGACTGTTCTCGCGGCTGAAGGACGCGTTCAACGGACGGTGACGGCGGGGTGCGGCGGGCTGTCGTTCCCACCCCGCCGCACCTTCCGAGGGCCGATTCGGACTTGTCCAGAGGACGTGACAACATGCCGCCATGTCCTCCGCGCTGACCGGTCTCCTCCCGCACCCGATCGTGCAGGCCCCCATGGCGGGCGGTGTCTCCGTCCCACAGCTCGCGGCCGCCGTGTCCGAGGCGGGCGGGCTCGGATTCCTCGCGGCCGGCTACAAGACGGCCGACGGCATGTACGAGGACATCAAACAGCTGCGGAGCCTCACCGGCCGTCCTTTCGGCGTCAACCTCTTCATGCCGCAGCCCGAATACCCCGGTGCGAGCACCGGCTCCGCCGGAGCGGCCCAGGCCGCGCTCCCCGACGCCGGCGCCGTCGACGTGTACGCCCACCAGCTGGCCGGTGAGACCGTCTGGTACGACACCGAGCTCGGCGACCCGGACAGCGGCCGCGACGACGGGTACGACGCCAAGCTGGCGGTGCTGCTGGACAACCCGGTGCCGGTCGTGTCCTTCCACTTCGGCGTCCCGAGCGGCGAGGCGCTGGAGTCGCTGCGCCGCGCGGGAACGTTCACGCTGGTCACGGCGACCACCGCCGAAGAGGCCCTCGCGGTGGAGCGGGCCGGCGCGGACGCGGTCATCGTGCAGGGCGTGGAGGCCGGCGGACACCAGGGCAGCCACCGGGACAACCCCGAGAACGACGGCTGCGGCATCGGTCTGCTCTCCCTGGTCGCCCAGGTCCGCGAGTCGGTGGGCCTGCCGGTCGTCGCCGCCGGCGGCATCATGCGCGGCAGCCAGATCGCCGCCGTCCTCGCGGCCGGCGCGAGCGCGGCCCAGCTGGGCACCGCGTTCCTCGCCGCCCCCGAGTCCGGCGCGCACGCCGTGCACAAGCAGGCGCTGACCAACCCCCTGTTCGTGCGCACCGAGCTGACCCGCGCCTTCTCCGGCCGACCGGCCCGCGGCCTGGTCAACCGCTTCCTGCGCGAGCACGGCCCGTACGCGCCCGCCGCCTACCCGGAGGTGCACCACCTCACCGTGCCGCTGCGCAAGGCGGCCGCCAAGGCGGGGGACGCCCAGGGGATGGCGCTGTGGGCGGGGCAGGGGCACCGGATGGCCCGCGATCTGCCCGCCGGACGACTGGTGGAGGTGCTGGTGTCCGAACTCGCAGAGGCGCGGACAGCGTTGTCACAGGGCTTCGCGGCCGGAGAGGGAGGTGCCCGATGACCGCCCCGGTGTTCATCGTCGACGAACTCCCGCACGGTCGGGCCGAGTTCGTGCTGGACGGCCCCGAGGGCCGGCACGCCGTCTCGGTGAAGCGGCTGCGGGCCGGCGAGGACGTGGTCCTCACCGACGGCGCCGGCCGCTGGGCGCCGGCCGAGGTCGTCGCCGCCGAGGGCAAGGACCGGCTGGTGGTGCGTCTGGGCGAGACGGTCGAGGAGCCCGTCGAGACGCCCCGGATCACGGTCGTGCAGGCCCTGCCCAAGGGGGACCGGGGCGAGCTGGCCGTCGAGACGATGACCGAGACCGGCGTCGACGCGATCGTGCCGTGGGCGGCCGCGCGCTGCATCACCCAGTGGAGGGGCGAGCGCGGCGCGAAGGCGCTCGCCAAGTGGCGGGCCACCGCCCGCGAGGCCGGCAAGCAGTCCCGCCGGGTCCGCTTCCCCGAGGTCGCGGAGGCGGCGACCGCCCGCCAGGTGGCCGCGCTGCTCGCCCGGGCCGACTTCGCCGCCGTCCTGCACGAGGACCGCGACTACGGCAGCGAGCCGCTGGCCGCCGCGGAACTCCCCGCCGAGGGCGAGATCGTGCTCGTCGTGGGCCCCGAAGGGGGCGTGTCGCCGGAGGAGTTGGTCCTCTTCGAGGAGGCGGGCGCGAAGGCGTACCGGCTAGGCCGGAGCGTGCTGCGCACCTCGACCGCCGGCACGGCGGCCGCGGCCCTCGTCCTCGGCCGGACCGGCCGCTGGTCCTGACCCCGTTCGTCTGCCCGCCCGCGTGTCCGTCTGTCCGTCCGCTCGCCCGCCGTTCGGAGGTTGCCGTGGAGCTCGTCCAAGTCAGGCTGCTGGTGGAGGACTTCGCCCTCTGCTACCGCTTCTACGCCGATGTCCTCGGCCTGAGGCCGCAGTCGGGCGCGGAGCAGGGGCCGTACGAGAAGTTCAGCCCCGCCGTCGGTTCGGCGGGCATCGCGATCCAGGACCGCGCGATGATGGCGGAGGTGCTCGGCGAGCTGGGCGACGCGGCGAACGGGCACCGTTCCCTGGTGGTGCTGCGCGTCGACGACCTGGACGACTACTGCGCGGGCCTCACCGCCCGCGGCGCCGCCCTGATCCACGGACCCGCCCCGATGACCGACCGCATGCGCGTCGCCCACCTCAAGGACCCGGAGGGGAACCTGGTGGAGCTTCAGGAGTGGCTGCTGCTGCGCGGCTGAACGCGACGCGGGCGAGCGGCTCCCGTGCCGTGCCGCCTCCCGCCCGTGCGCGCACGGCAACCGCGCACGGCAACCGCGCGCGGAATGACCGCATACGGGCTACCGCACGGTCGGTCCGAGTGGCACGCTGCCTTTCATGGGGGCATTGAGGCGTGATCGGCTGCTTCCGGCGGCGGCGGCGCTCGCGGTCGCGGCGCTCGGCGTCGTGGGGTGCGAGCCGGGCGGGTTGAGCACCATGGCCGTGGCGCACACCACCGACGAGGCGGCGACGGCCGAGATCCAGCGCCGGGACGTGGACGTGCGCTGGCTGACCTGCACGGCTCAGTACAAGGACGACAAGAAGGCGGGCGACGTCGCCGCCGTGGACTGCCGCGGCAGGACCGCCGACGGACGCGCCATCACGGTCGAGGGCCGGATCTCGCGCGCGGTCGACGGGGCCTGTGTGCGGGGCGATCTCACCGCGGTCGTCGGCCGGAAGCAGCTGTTCCGGGTGAGCGGGCTCGGCGACTGCAAGTCCGCGACGCCGTCGCCGGTCAAGCCGTCCGGCTCCGCCGCGCCCGGCGCCCGGCCGACCGTCACCGTGACGGTCACCGTCACCGGGACCGTCGGCTCCGCCGGGGCGGGTAAGTGACCGAAACCCCTGACCAGCGGGCCCGGCGGTGCATACAGTGATCAGGTGACCCAGTCCGCGACGTCTGCCGCGTATCTCAGATTCCCGCACCTGCACGGCGAATTGGCGGCTTTCGTCGCCGAGGACGACGTGTGGCTCGCGCCCCTCGACGGCGGCCGCGCCTGGCGGGTCAGCTCCGACAACATGCCGGTCTCCTCGCCGCGCATCTCGCCCGACGGCGCCACCGTCGCCTGGACGTCGACCCGTGACGGGGCGCCCGAGGTGCACGTCGCCCCCGTCGACGGCGGTCCCTCGACCCGGCTGACGTACTGGGGCAGCGCGCAGACCCGGGTGCGCGGCTGGACCCCGGACGGCCGGGTCCTCGCCGTCAGCACCCACGACCAGGCGACCCTGAGGCGCAGTTGGGCCCGCGCGGTCCCCCTCGACGGCGGACCGGCGACGACCCTGCCGTACGGGCCGGTCGGCACGGTCGCCCACGGCCCGCACACCGTGCTGCTGTCCGCGTCGATGGGTCGCGAGGCCGCCCACTGGAAGCGCTACCGGGGCGGCACCGCGGGCAAACTGTGGATCGACCGGGAGGGCGAGGGCGAGTTCGTCCGTCTGCACGAGGAGCTGGACGGCAACATCGAGTGCCCGGTCTGGGCCCGGGACCGTATCGCGTTCCTCTCCGACCACGAGGACACGGGCGCGCTGTACTCCTCCTTCGCCGACGGCTCCGACCTGCGCCGGCACACGCCGCTCGGGGGAGACTTCTACGCACGCCAGGCCGCCGGCGACGGCATCCGGATCGTGTACATGTCCGCGGGTGAGCTGTGGCTGCTCGACGACCTCGACGGGGCGGAGCCGCGCCGCCTCGACGTCCGGCTCGGCGGCCAGCGCACCGACCGCCGCCCCTACCCGGTCGCCGCCTCCCGCTGGCTGGGCGGGGCCGCGCCCGACCACACCGCGCGCGGCAGCGCCGTCGAGGTGCGCGGGGCCGTCCACTGGGTCACCCATCGTTCCGGGCCCGCCCGGGCGCTCGCCGCCGAACCCGGCGTGCGGGCCCGGCTGCCGCGCGCCTTCCGCACGGAGGGGGAGGAGTGGGCGGTGTGGGTGACCGACGCCGAGGGGGAGGACGCGCTGGAGTTCGCCCCGGCGACCGGCCCGGCCCCCGGCGCCACCCCGCGCCGGCTCGCCGCCGGACGGCTCGGCCGGGTCCTCGAGCTCGCCATGGCGCCCGACGGCAGCCGGGCCGCGGTCGCCGCGCACGACGGACGGCTGCTGCTCGTCGAGCGGGAGACCGGAGAGGTCCGCGAGGTCGACCGCAGCCCCGACGGCGAGGTGTCCGACCTGGTGTTCTCGCCGGACTCGGCCTGGCTCGCCTGGTCGCACCCCGGGCCGCGCCCGCTCAGCCAGCTCAAGCTCGCGAACGTCACCGACCTGACGGTGACCGAGGCGACCCCGCTGCGCTTCCGCGACTACGCGCCGACCTTCACCCTCGACGGCAAGCACCTCGCGTTCCTCTCCACGCGCGCCTTCGACCCGGTCTACGACGAGCACGTCTTCGACCTCTCCTTCGTGGCCGGCGCCCGCCCGCACCTCATCACGCTCGCGGCGACCACCCCCTCGCCGTTCGGACCCCAGCGGCACGGCAAGCCGTTCGAGGCCCCCGACAAGGAGGAGACGCCCGACAGCGAGGGCGCCCCCGCCACCCGCATCGACCTCGAGGGCCTCGCCGACCGGATAGTGCCCTTCCCGGTGGAGGCCGGCCGCTACTCCGCGCTGGCGGCGGCCAAGGACGGCGTGCTGTGGCTGCGGCATCCCGTGCACGGCGTCCTCGGGGCGTCCCGCGCCACCCCGGACGATCCCTTCCCGGACACCGAGCTGGAGCGCTACGACCTCGTCCACCTGCGCGTGGAGCACCTCGCGGGGGAGGCCGACCGCTTCGAGGTCAGCGGCGACGGCAAGCGACTGCTGCTGTGGACCGACGGCAAGCTCAAGGTCGTCCCCAGCGACCGGCGCGCCTCCGGCGACGAGGACAGCGACAGCAACGTCACCGTCGACCTCGGCCGGATCCGCCGCGTCGTGGACCCGTCCGCCGAGTGGCGGCAGATGTACGACGAGACCGGCCGGATCATGCGGGACAACTTCTGGCGGCCCGACCTCGGCGGCGTCGACTGGGACGCCGTCCTCGACCGCTACCGTCCGGTGCTGGAACGGGTCGCGACCCACGACGACCTCGTCGACCTGCTGTGGGAGCTGCACGGCGAGCTCGGCACCTCGCACGCCTACGTCTCACCCCGCGGCGGCCGCCACGGAGGCGCCCGGCAGGGCCTGCTCGGGGCGGACCTCTCCCGTCACGCGGACGGCAGCTGGCGCATCGACCGGGTGCTGCCCTCGGAGACCTCCGACCCCGACGCCCGTTCCCCGCTCGCCGCGCCCGGCGTGGCGGTGCGGGCCGGCGACGCGATCGTCGCCGTCGGCGGGCAGCCGGTGGACCCGGTCACCGGGCCCGGACCGCTGCTGGTCGGCACGGCCGGCAAGGTCGTCGAGCTGACGGTGTCGCCGTCCGGCGGGGGCGAGCCGCGGCACGCCGTCGTCGTCCCCGTCGCCGACGAGGAGGCGCTGCGCTACCACGCGTGGGTCGCGGACCGGCGGGCCCATGTGCACGAGGCGTCGGGCGGCCGGCTGGGCTATCTGCACGTGCCCGACATGCAGGCGCCGGGCTGGGCGCAGATCCACCGCGACCTGCGGGTCGAGGTCGCACGGGAGGGTCTGGTGGTGGACGTCCGGGAGAACCGGGGCGGGCACACCTCGCAGCTGGTCGTCGAGAAGCTCGCCCGGCGCATCGTCGGCTGGGACGTGCCGCGCGGCATGCGGGCGTCCAGCTACCCGGAGGACGCGCCGCGGGGACCCGTGGTCGCCGTCGCCAACGAGTTCTCCGGTTCGGACGGGGACATCGTCAACGCGGCGATCAAGGCGCTCGGCATCGGGCCGGTGATCGGGACGCGCACCTGGGGCGGAACGATCGGGATCGACAGCCGCTACCGGCTGGTCGACGGCACGCTCGTCACCCAGCCCAAGTACGCCATCTGGCTCGAGGGTTACGGGTGGGGCGTGGAGAACCACGGCGTCGACCCCGACGTCGAGGTGGTGTGCGCCCCCCAGGACTACGCGGCCGCCCGCGACGTCCAGCTCGACGCGGCGGTGGCCGCGGCACTGGCCTCGCTGGAGACCACGCCGGCGAAGACGCCGCCCGTGCTGCCCTGACCGGGGTCGCGGCCCGCGCCGGGGACGCCTGCACGGGCCGGAGCGGCGCGCTCCCCCCGCTACCATGCCCCCGTACCGATCAACCCCGTACCGATCAACCGCGTACCGATCAACCGCCTGTCGATCGACCGCGTACCGATCAACCGTCTGAGAGGAACCCGCATGGCAGGGGAAGCGCAGGACGACTGTCTGTTCTGCAAGATCGTCGCGGGGACCATTCCGGCGACGATCGTGCGGGAGACCGGGACGACCGTCGCCTTCCGGGACATCAACCCCCAGGCTCCCACCCACGTCCTGGTGATCCCGAAGGCGCACCACGAGAACGCCGCCGCCCTCGCGGCCGCCGACCCGGCCCTCACCGCCGACCTCCTGCGGGAAGCCCAGGCCGTGGCCGACGAGGACAAGCTGGACAGCTACCGCGTCGTCTTCAACACCGGCGCGGGCGCCGGCCAGACCGTGTTCCACGTGCACGCGCACGTCCTCGGCGGCCGCGGGCTGCACTGGCCCCCCGGATAGGCCGCCGTGTCCGTACGCGAACTGGTCGTCCTCGGCACCGCCAGCCAGGTGCCCACCCGGCACCGCAACCACAACGGCTATGTCCTGCGCTGGGACGGCGAGGGCCTCCTCTTCGACCCGGGCGAGGGCACCCAGCGCCAGATGCTGCGCGCCGGGGTCGCCGCGCACGACATCCACCGGATCTGCGTCACCCACTTCCACGGCGACCACTCCCTCGGCCTCGCGGGCGTCATCCAGCGCATCAACCTGGACCAGGTGCCGCATCCGGTCACCGCGCACTACCCGCGCTCCGGGCAGCAGTTCTTCGAACGGCTGCGCTACTCCACCGCCTACCGGGAGACCGTCGCCATCACCGAGGCGCCGGTCGACGCGGACGGGCCGCTCGCCGCCACCGCCTCCTACCGGCTGGAGACCGCCAGGCTGTCCCACCCGGTGGAGTCCTACGGCTACCGCGTGGTCGAGCCCGACGGCCGCCGCATGCTGCCCGAGCGGCTCGCCGCGCACGGCATCGGCGGACCCGACGTCGGCCGGATCCAGCGGGAGGGCTCGGTCGGCGGGGTCTCGCTGGACGACGTGAGCGAGGTCCGTCGCGGGCAGCGGTTCGCGTTCGTCATGGACACCCGGCTGTGCGAGGGCGTGCACGCGCTCGCCGAGGGCGCCGACCTGCTCGTCATCGAGTCGACCTTCCTCGACGAGGACGAGCGGCTCGCCGTGGACCACGGTCATCTGACCGCCGGTCAGGCCGCCCGGGTCGCCCGGGACGCCGGGGTACGGCATCTGGTGCTCACCCACTTCAGCCAGCGCTACTCGGAGCGTGGGGGAGAGTTCGAGCGGCAGGCGCGGGCCGCCGGATTCGACGGCGAGCTGACCGTCGCCCACGACCTCCTGCGGATCCCGGTTCCGAAACGGCGGTGAAGCGGCCGTACGATGCTTTGATGCCCCTCCCCAAAGCCGAACTGCACCTGCACATCGAAGGGACCCTGGAGCCGGAGCTGGCGTTCGAGCTGGCCGCCCGCAACGGGGTCGCACTGCCCTACGCCGACACGGACGAGCTCCGCGAGGCGTACCGGTTCGAGGATCTGCAGTCCTTCCTGAACCTGTACTACGAGCTCATGACGGTCCTGCGCACCGAGCGGGACTTCGAGGACCTCGCCGAGGCGTATCTCGCCCGGGCGGCCGCGCAGGGCGTGCGGCATGCGGAGATCTTCTTCGACCCGCAGGCGCACCTCGCCCGCGGGGTGGACATGAGCACGGTGGTGGAGGGGCTGTGGCGGGCGCTGGGCCGCAGCGAGGCCGCCCACGGGATCTCCACCCGGCTGATCCTGTGCTTCCTGCGTGACGAGTCCGCCGAGTCGGCCCTGGCGACGCTGGACGCGGCGAAGCCCCACCTCGACCGGATCACCGGCGTCGGACTGGACTCCGCCGAGGTCGGGCACCCGCCGGTGAAGTTCCGCGAGGTCTACGAGGCAGCCGCCGCGCTCGGGCTGCGGCGGGTCGCGCACGCCGGTGAGGAGGGCCCGCCGGAGTACATCACGCAGGCCCTCGACGTCCTCGGCGTCGAGCGCGTCGACCACGGGCTGCGCTGCATGGAGGACCCGGCGCTGGTGGAGCGGCTGGTGCGGGAGCGGATCCCGCTCACGCTGTGCCCGCTGTCCAACGTGCGACTGCGGACCGTCGACGTGCTGGCGGACCATCCGCTGCCGGCCATGCTGGACGCGGGGCTGCTCTGCACGGTCAACTCCGACGACCCCGCCTACTTCGGCGGCTACGCCGGCGACAACTTCGACGCGGTGCGCAGCGCGCTGGGCCTGGACGAGGAACGGCTGCGCGAGCTGGCCCGCAACTCCTTCCTCGCCTCCTTCCTGGAGGACGACGAGGAGCGGCGGGCGCGCTGCCTCGCGGAGGTGGACGCCCACGTCTTCTGAGCCGGCGTGCCGGGGCCGGCGCGGCGGGAGCCCGGCCGTCTCCGCGCGCTAACGCCAGTCGGCCGCGCCCGCGGAGTCCGGCGCGCTCGCCTCGATCTTCGCCCTGATCTCCCGCATCACCGCCACGATCCGCTCCTCGTGCGCCGGCGTCAGCCGGGCCACCGGCGCCGAGCAGCTGATCGCGTCCTGGGCGGGGGTGTCGTAGCGCAGGGCGAAGCCGAAGCCGACGATGCCGAGGACGCCCTCCTCGCGGTCCACGGAGTGACCGCGGGCCCGGGTCCGGGCGAGGTCCGCCAGCAGCGCCCCCCTGCTGGTGTGCGAGTGGGGGGTCAGCGCCTCGTAGGGACCCTCGGGCAGCTCCTCGTCCGGCCGCTGCGCCAGCAGCGCCTTGCCGAGCGCGCCGACGTGCGCCGGGAGCCGTCTGCCGACCCGGCTGATGGTGCGCAGGTATTCGTGCGACTCCCGCGTGGCCAGATACGCGACTCCGCGGCCGTCCAGCCGCCCCAGGTGGATCGTCTCGCCCAGCGCCTCGGACGCCTCGTCGAGATAGGGGCGCACCAGCCGCACCCGCGGGTCGGAGTCGAGATAGCTGGTGCCCGTCAGCAGGGCGTGGATGCCGATGCCGTAGAGGGACCCGGTGACGTCGGTGCGCACCCAGCCCCGGCCGATCAGGGTCTGCAGCAGCGCGTACATCGAGCTGCGCGGCACGCCCAGCTCGTCCGCGAGCTCCTGCAGCCGCGCGGGCCGGTCGCCGCGCGCCGCGAGCAGCTCCAGCAGCTCGACCGTCCGCGCCGCGGACTTCACCTCCCGCACGCCCGCTGTCTCCGACATGAGCCGATGGTACGGGGGCCGTGCTCCATTGACGCCGGGCATTCGCCTACCTAACCTTCATCTGCATATATGGATGACGTCTACATAGGGAGATGACTGGGAGATGGCGACGGTGAACCCCGACCAGGACACGGTCCGACGCCTGCGGGACGGCATGGCGCAGGGGGTGCTGTCGTTCCCGCTCACGAGCTTCCACGACGACGGCTCCCTCGACCCCGACGGCTTCCGCTCGCACGTCGCCGCCCAGCTCGCCGCCGCCCCCGGCGCCCTCTTCCCGGCCTGCGGCACCGGCGAGTTCTTCTCCCTCGACGAGGACGAGTACCGGCACGTGGTGACGATCGCCGTCGAGGAGGCGGCCGGCCGGGCGCCCGTCGTCGCCGGCGTCGGCTACGGCTGGGCCCAGGCCGCCCGCTTCGCGCGCATCGCCGAGGAAGCGGGCGCCGACGCCCTCCTCGTCCTCCCGCACTACCTCGTCACCGCCCCACAGGACGGCCTGGTCGCCCAGCTGGAGCAGATCGCCGCCCGCACCCCGCTGCCCCTCATCGCCTACCAGCGCGGCCAGGTCGCCTTCACCGTCGCCTCCCTCAGACGCATCGCCGCCCTCCCGACCGTCGTCGGCCTCAAGGACGGCCACAGCGACCTCGACCGCCTCCAGCGGCTCACCCTCGCCGCGCCCGAGGGCTTCCTCTTCTTCAACGGCGCGGCAACCGCCGAGATCCAGGCCCGCGCCTACGCCGCCGTCGGCGTCCCCGCCTACTCCTCCGCCGTCCACGCCTTCGCCCCGGAGATCGCGAACGCCTTCTTCGCCGCCGCCCGCGACGGCGACGACAAGACGGCGGACCGGCTGCTGCGCGACTTCTACGTCCCGCTCGTCGAACTGCGCGACCGGGCGCCCGGGTACGCCGTGTCGCTGGTGAAGGCCGCCGCCCGGCTGCGCGGCCGACGCGTGGGCCCGGTCCGCGCCCCGCTCACCGACCCCTCGCCCGCAGACCTCGCCGAGCTCCGCACCCTCCTGATCGCCGGCCTCGACCTCGTAGGAGCCGCCCTGTGAACCTCACGATCGCCGATGTGCGCCTCACCCCGATCCTGGTCGCCGACCCGCCCCTGCTCAACACCCAGGGCGTGCACCAGCCGTACACCCCCCGGCTGATCGTCGAGGTCGTCACCGCCGACGGGATCACCGGCGTCGGCGAGACGTACGGCGACGCCAAGTACCTGGAACTGGCCCGCCCTTACGCCGTGAAAGTGATCGGCCGTCAGATCAGTGACCTGAACGACCTGTTCACCCTCGCCGACGAGGTGGACGTCGACGGCTCCCGGATCTCCGGGCAGGTGGACGTCGGCGGCCTGCGCGGCGTCCAGACCGCCGACAAACTGCGGCTGTCGGTCGTCTCCGCCTTCGAGGTCGCCTGCCTCGACGCCCTCGGCAAGGCGCTCGGCCTGCCCGTGCACGCCCTGCTCGGCGGCAAGGTGCGCGACGCCGTCGAGTACAGCGCCTACCTCTTCTACAAATGGGCCGCCCACCCGGACGGCGTGCCCGCCGAGAAGGACGACTGGGGGGCCGCCCTCGACCCGGCGGGAGTCGTCGAACAGGCCCGCCGCCTCACCGAGCGGTACGGCTTCGCCTCCTTCAAGCTCAAGGGCGGCGTCTTCCCGCCGCAGGAGGAGATCGCCGCGGTGCGCGCCCTGGCGGAGGCCTTCCCCGGGCGCCCGCTGCGCCTCGACCCCAACGGCGCCTGGTCCGTCGCGACCTCGCTGAAGGTGGCCGAGGAGATCGGCGGGCTCCTCGAGTACCTGGAGGACCCCGCGCTCGGCACCCCGGCGATGGCCGAGGTCGCCGCGCGGACCGACGTCCCGCTCGCCACCAACATGTGCGTGACGACCTTCGCCGAGATCAAGGAGGCCTTCGCCCGCGACGCCGTCCAGGTCGTCCTCTCCGACCACCACTACTGGGGCGGACTGCGCAACACCCAACAACTCGCCGCGCTCTGCCGGACGTTCGGCGTCGGCGTCTCCATGCACTCCAACACCCACCTGGGCATCTCGCTGGCCGCGATGACGCACGTGGCGTCCACCGTCCCGAACCTCCACCACGCCTGCGACTCCCACTATCCCTGGCAGTCCGAGGACGTCCTCACCGAACGGCTGACCTTCGACGACGGCAGGGTCGCGGTCTCCGACGCGCCCGGCCTCGGCGTCGAACTCGACCCCGACCGGCTCGCGTTCCTCCACCGGCGCTGGCTCGACGACGACGGCGCCCTGCGCGACCGCGACGACGCGGCGGCGATGCGGGCGGCCCACCCGGACTGGGAGACGCCCGCCGTACCCCGCTGGTGACCGGCGTCCCCGCGCGGGGACGCCGGACGCCTCGCCGGACCGGCCCCGCCGCGAGGTACTCCGACCCGCCGGAGCAGCACGCCGGGACCGTCCCGTACCGGCGGGTAAGCCCTCCCGCCCCGGGCGTGACGACCCCCGCAGTGCGCGCACCGTGGTGCACACTGGCCAGATCGGCACCACGTCAGGGAGCGCACCGTGACCGCGTCCAACGCGTCCACCGGAGAGGGACGCCACCGCCCCGCCGGCCCGCACGGCCACACCGGCCGCGCCGGGCAGGACCGCCACACCGGCCAGAACGGCCGCCCGGGCCAGGGGCGGCGCGCCGCCCGGGTCGACCCGCTGGGGGAGCGGCGCGCCGCCGGCGACCCGCCGTGGGACGTCTACCTCACCGGGACGGTCTTCCTCGACATCATCTTCACCGGACTGGACTCCGCCCCCGTGCGCGGGACCGAGTCCTGGGCGCGCGGGATGGGATCGAGCCCCGGCGGCGTCGCCAACATGGCCACCGCGCTCGCCCGCCTCGGCCTGCGCACGTCCCTCGCGGCTGCCTTCGGCGACGACCACTACGGCGAGTACTGCTGGGACGCCCTGGAGCAGGGCGAGGGCATCGACCTGACCCCCTCCCGCTCGGTGCCCGGCTGGCACTCCCCGGTCACCGTCTCCATGGCCTACGAGGGCGAGCGCACCATGGTCTCGCACGGCCACGAGCCGCCGCCCGAGGAGCCGGCGCCCGAGTGCCCGCCGCACGCCCGCGCCGCCGTCGCCTCCCTCACCCCCGGCGTCCGCGCCCCCTGGATCGAACAGGCCGCCCGCCGCGGCACCCGCGTCTTCGCCGACGTCGGATGGGACGACACCGGCGCCTGGGACCTGTCCGGCCTCGCCGACCTGGAGCACTGCGAGGCGTTCCTGCCCAACGCGCAGGAGGCGATGCGCTACACCGGCGCCGACTGCCCCCGCGCCGCCGCGCACGCCCTCACCGAACACGTCCCGCTCGCGGTCGTCACCCTCGGTGCGGAGGGCGCGTACGCGGTGGACCGCGCGACGGGCGAGAGCGCCGAGGTCCCCGCCATCGCCGTCGAGGCCCTCGACCCCACCGGAGCCGGGGACGTCTTCGTGGCCGGCTTCGTGACCGGCACCCTCGCGGGGTGGCCGCTGGCCGACCGGCTGGCCTTCGCCGGCCTCACGGCGGCCCTCTCGGTGCAGGAGTTCGGCGGCTCGCTCTCCGCCCCCGGCTGGTCCGAGATCGCCGCCTGGTGGCGCAGGGTGCAGTCGGTCGAGGGCCAGGACCCCGAGGCGCTGCAGCGCTACGCGTTCCTCGACGGTCTGCTGCCGGCGCTGCTCCCGGCGGCGGAGGAGGCCGCCCCGTGGCCGCTGCGCAGGGCGGTGCCGACGATCGGTTTCGGCCGGTCGGCATGACCACCGGCGCATGACAAAACCCCTGGGGCGTTGTCAGCCCCCTGGCGTACCCTTGAATCGCCAGGCCGCCCTTGTGGCAGGCGAGACGCATCCGGGAGGACGTAGAGGCCTTCGGGCCGGCCTATGACTCAGACACCGACAGCTCACACGCCCGCGCAGGGCAAGGCGAGAGCACAGTTCACCGTTCCCGCCCAGCACCCCATGGTGACCGTGCTGGGATCCGGAGACTCCCTCCTGCGCGTGATCGAGACGGCTTTCCCGGCGGCCGACATCCACGTCCGGGGCAATGAGATCAGCGCGGTCGGCGACCCACGGGAAGTCGCCCTTGTCCAGCGCCTGTTCGACGAGATGATGCTGGTGCTCCGCACCGGGCAGCCGATGACGGAGGACGCAGTGGAACGCTCGATCGCCATGCTGCGGGCGAGTGAGAACGGGACGAGTGAAGGCCAGGAGACCCCGGCCGAGGTTCTGACGCAGAACATCCTGTCCTCGCGCGGCCGCACCATCAGACCCAAGACCCTCAACCAGAAGCGGTACGTCGACGCGATCGACAAGCACACGATCGTCTTCGGCATCGGCCCCGCGGGCACCGGCAAGACCTACCTGGCCATGGCCAAGGCGGTCCAGGCCCTGCAGTCCAAGCAGGTCAACCGCATCATCCTGACCCGCCCCGCGGTCGAGGCCGGCGAGCGCCTCGGCTTCCTCCCCGGCACCCTCTACGAGAAGATCGACCCCTATCTGCGTCCGCTCTACGACGCGCTCCACGACATGCTGGACCCGGACTCGATCCCGAAGCTGATGGCCGCGGGCACGATCGAGGTCGCCCCGCTGGCGTACATGAGGGGTCGCGCGATGCCGCTCTTCACAAATGTGCTGACCCCGGACGGCTGGCGTCCCATCGGCGACCTCCAGGTCGGTGACCTGGTCATCGGCTCGAACGGTGAGCCGACTCCGGTCCTCGGTGTGTACCCGCAGGGCGAGAAGGACATCTACCGCGTCACGGCTCAGGACGGCGCTTGGACGCTGTGCTGCGGTGAGCATCTGTGGACCGTCAGGACGCGCGACGACAAGCGTCGTGACAAGCCGTGGCGGGTCCTGGAAACCCAGGAGATGATCGGCAACCTGCGGGCGGGGCACGCTCGCCGGTACGAGCTGCCGATGCTCACGGCGCCGGTGTGTCTCCCGGAGCGGGAGGTCCCCATGGACCCGTACGCGCTGGGGCTGCTGTTGGGCGACGGGTGCCTCACCGGTTCCACGACGCCGTCCTTCTCCACGGAGGACGCGGAGCTGGCCCAGGCGCTGGAGGGCGCACTCCCGGGGGTCGTGGTCCGCCACAAGGGCGGCCCCGACTACGTGCTCAACCGGATCAAGTCTCCCGGAGACATGATCACCTTGCAGAACCCCGTCACGGGGGTTCTGCGCGAACTGGACCTGCTGCCTGCGCCTTCGCACAACAAGTTCGTCCCTGAGGCCTACCTGAACAATTCGGCCGAGGTGCGACTGGCTGTGCTGCAGGGCCTCCTCGACTCCGACGGCGGCCCTGTGACGCAGCAGGACCGCACCTGCCGCATCCAGTACACGACCACGTCGGTTCTGCTCCGTGACGACGTGATCTCCCTGGTGCAGTCGTTGGGCGGTGTCGCCTACACCCGCCGCAGAGCCGCAGAAGGCCGTACGCCGGGTCGCGCGAGCGGCAGGAAGGTCGAGTACCGGTATGACGCCCATGTCATCGACATCCGCCTCCCCGAAGGCATCGAACCCTTCCGTCTCGCCCGCAAGCGCGAGAAGTACCTCACGGCCGGAGGCGGTGGCCGCCCGATGCGTTTCATCGACAGCATCGAGCCCGCGGGCCGGGAGGAGGCCGTCTGTATCCAGGTCGCGGCCGAGGACTCCCTCTACGTCACAACGGACTACCTGCTGACGCACAACACGCTCAACGACGCCTTCATCATCCTGGACGAGGCGCAGAACACCTCGCCCGAGCAGATGAAGATGTTCCTGACCCGGCTCGGGTTCGACTCGAAGATCGTGATCACCGGCGACGTGACGCAGGTCGACCTGCCGAACGGCAGCAAGTCGGGCCTGCGGCAGGTCCAGGAGATCCTCGAGGGCGTCGACGACGTGCACTTCTCCCGCCTGTCGTCCCAGGACGTCGTCCGGCACAAGCTCGTCGGCCGTATCGTCGACGCGTACGAGAAGTACGACAGCCACAACGGTACGGAGAACGGCGCCCGCAAGGGCGGTCGTGACAAGCGGAAGTAGACGAGCAGCGCCATGTCGATCGACGTCAACAACGAGTCCGGAACCGAGGTCGACGAGCAGGCGGTCCTCGACATCGCCCGCTACGCGCTCGCGCGGATGCGCATCCACCCGCTCTCCGAGCTGTCGGTGATCGTCGTGGACGCCGACGCCATGGAGCAGCTGCACATCCAGTGGATGGACCTGCCGGGGCCGACCGACGTCATGTCCTTCCCGATGGACGAGCTGCGTCCGCCGTCGAAGGACGACGACGAGCCCCCGCAGGGCCTCCTCGGTGACATCGTGCTGTGTCCCGAGGTCGCCGAGCGGCAGGGCAAGGAGGCGCCCACGGAGCACTCCATGGACGAGGAGCTGCAGCTGCTCACGGTCCACGGAGTGCTGCACCTGCTGGGCTACGACCACGAGGAGCCCGACGAGAAGGCCGAGATGTTCGGGCTCCAGGCGGCCATCGTGGACGGCTGGCGGGCCGAGAAGGGTCTGACCGGGCCGTCGCCGGCGCCGACCGTCTCATGAGCCCCGGCCTCATCGCCGGCGCGATCGCCCTGGTCGTCGTCGCGTGGCTCGCCGCCTGCGCGGAGGCGGGCCTCGCGCGCGTGTCCAGCTTCCGCGCCGAGGAGGCCGTGCGGTCCGGCCGGCGCGGCAGCGCCAAGCTCGCGCAGATCGCCGCCGACCCCACCCGCTATCTCAACGTGGCCCTGCTGGTCAGGGTGGCGTGCGAGATGGCGGCCGCCGCGCTGGTCACCTACGAGTGCCTGCAGGAGATCGACGGCACGGCGCCGGCGCTGCTCGCGGCGATCGGCGTGATGGTGCTGGTGTCCTATGTGGCCGTCGGCGTCTCCCCGCGCACCATCGGCCGTCAGCACCCGCTGAACACGGCGACGGCGGCTGCGTACGTGCTGCTGCCGCTGGCCAGGATCATGGGCCCGATCCCGTCGCTGCTGATCCTCATCGGCAACGCGCTCACGCCCGGCAAGGGTTTCCGCCGGGGCCCGTTCGCCTCCGAGGCGGAGCTGCGGGCGCTCGTCGACCTGGCGGAGAAGGAGTCGCTCATCGAGGACGAGGAGCGCCGCATGGTGCACTCGGTCTTCGAGCTCGGCGACACCCTGGTGCGGGAGGTCATGGTGCCGCGGACCGACCTCGTCGTCATCGAGCGCTACAAGACCATCCGGCAGGCCCTCACCCTCGCCCTGCGCTCCGGGTTCTCCCGGATACCCGTCACCGGGGAGAGCGAGGACGACATCGTCGGCATCGTGTATCTGAAGGACCTGGTCCGCAAGACGCACATCAGCCGGGACGCCGAGGGCGAGCTGGTGTCGACGGCGATGCGGCCGGCCGCCTTCGTCCCCGACACCAAGAACGCGGGGGACCTGCTGCGCGAGATGCAGCAGGACCGCAACCACGTCGCAGTCGTCATCGACGAGTACGGCGGCACGGCGGGCATCGTGACCATCGAGGACATCCTCGAGGAGATCGTCGGCGAGATCACCGACGAGTACGACCGCGAGCTCCCGCCGGTGGAAGAGCTGGGCGACGACCGTCACCGGGTCACCGCCCGTCTCGACATCACCGACCTGGGCGAGCTGTACGGCCTGGAGGAGTACGACGACGAGGACGTGGAGACGGTCGGCGGCCTGCTGGCCAAGGCCCTCGGCCGGGTGCCCATCGCCGGCGCCTCCTCCGAGGTCGAGCTGCCCGACGGGCGGAAGCTGCGGCTGACGGCGGAGGCCGCGGCCGGCCGCCGGAACAAGATCGTGACGGTGCTGGTGGAGCCGGTGGAGCCCGCCGCACCCTCGGAGGAGGGCGAGGCCGGGTGACCCCCGAGGAGCTGCGCGCCCTGTGTCTGTCCTTCAACGCGGCGCAGGAGGACTTCCCGTTCCGGCCGGAGATCTCGGTCTTCAAGGTGCTGGGGAAGATGTTCGCGCTGAGCTGGACGGGCGACCGGCCGCTGAAGGTCAACCTCAAGTGCGACCCCGAGGACGCGGTGCGGCTGCGCGGCGAGCATCCCGGCCTGATCGCGCCCGGGTACCACATGAACAAACGGCACTGGAACACGGTGACGGTCGACGGCGGGCTCCCCGTCGGCCTGGTCCGTGAGCTCGTAGAGGACTCGTACGACCTGGTGGTCGCCGGTCTGCCGCGCGCCGAGCGGCTGCGCCTCGACCGTTCCTGAGGACCGGCCGAGACGACCGCCAGGACGTCTTCGACCTGCCCGCCGGCGACTGCACCGTGAGCCTGGTCGTCAACGGCCAGGGTCCGTTGTCCCTCGGCAACGTCGTCATCGCCGACTGCGTCTGAGGGGGCGCTCGGTTCTCGGGCGCGGTTCTTCGTATGCTCGGGGCATGACCGACAGCAGCGCGCTCGACCCCGAGGACCGCAAGATCGTCACCCTGGCCCGTTCCGCGCGGGCCCGCAACGGCGTGCCCGAGGGGGCCGCCGTCCGCGACGACACCGGACGCACGTACGTCGCCGGGACGGTGGACCTGCCGTCGCTGCGGCTGAGCGCGCTGCAGACGGCGGTGGCGATGGCCGTGGCGTCCGGCGCGCAGTCCCTGGAGGCGGCGGCGGTGGTGACCTCGTCGGAGAAGCCCGCCGAGGACGATCTCGCCGCCGTGCGGGATCTCGGCGGACCGGGGACGCCGGTGCTGCTGGCCTCGCCGGACGGCGCCGTTCGGCTCACCGTCTCCGCCGGCTAGCGACGCGGGGGCGTCGTCGGCGGCGCCCCCGGTGTCCCGTCCCTGGGGCCTCCGGCGGCCCGGCCGTCCCGGTCGCCCCACCGGTCGCCGGCCGGGACGTCGCGGCCGCCGCGCTCAACTCGGCCGGAATTGGGCCTTGCCGTGCCCCGTCCCTCCCGGGTCAATGAGACCGTAAGTTCCGACGGACCGTCAGATTCACCCCCACCGGCCGCGGTGTCCGCACCCACCGTCCCGTTTTCGGCCGTCCGTCTCCCCACATCCGGGAAGGAGCCGGAAACCCATGAGAGGCAAGAGAATCGGATCAGGTGCGGCAATGCTGGCCGGGGCCCTCGCGGTCACCGGACTGGCGTTCGCGCCCTCTGCCGCCGCCGTCAGCCCGACGACGGCCACGTTCACCGCGAGCTGCGGACTCTTCGGCGGCGGGGCGGCCACCCTCACGGCCACCCAGAGCGGCAGCTCGGCCACCCTCACCCTCACGTCCAGCGCGATCACCGCGCCGATCCCGATCAGCGCCAACAGCATCAACTCCACGCTCACGATGGCGAACTCGACCGGGGCCGCGAGGGTCTTCGCCGGTGCGGTGAACCCCGCCATGGCGACCGGCGCGCCGATCACGGTCGGACCGCTCAACGGCACCGTGGCCTCCGGAGACAGTCTCGACATCAACGGCGGATCGCTGAAGATGGTCATCTTCGGGATCACCGTCACCTGCAAGGCGACCGGCCCGCAGGCGCCGGGGCCGTTCGTTTACGACTGATAGCGGTCGGAAACTGCATGCGAGGGCCGTCAGTTCTCCTGCTGCAGCAGGAAGCTGACGGTCCATCAGTTCGTTGGCCCGTCTCCATTGACTTCTCGCGCGATCCGCATCTCAATGCCCCCTGTCGGCGCAGAAGAGCCGCTGCGCCCGCACCCTGGAGGAGGGGGCACCAATGGGTTCGACACCCCGCAGTTCCCGAAGACGGCACTGGGCGTCACTGCTCGGGGCCACCGCGCTCGCGGTCACCGCGGGCGGGGCGCTGGCGTGTCCGGCCGGCGCCGCGACCGACGTCAGCTTCCCGACGCACTGCGTTCCGCCGCCCATCGCCGGCATCCCGCCGATCGACGGCACCACCACCGCGAGGCTCGCGGTGAACGACACCACGCCCAAGGTCGGCGACACCGTCACCGTGACGTACACGGTGGTCGCGCCCGCCGCGAGCAACCCCACCGATCTGGCCCTGCCGGCCGACATCATGACGCCGACGGGCAAGGTCACCCTCGGCGGCGCGCAGACCGGCAGCATCACCCTGACGGGCCCGAAGAAGAACGACCCGGTGCCCGGCAAGGGCGTCTTCCCGTCGTTCTCCATGACCGGCACGTTCACCGTCACCAGCCCCGGCGCGATCACCCTCTCGCCCGGCGACTACAACATCCACACCAGCTACATCCTCGAGCTGGACACCCCCTGCACGGTGACCAACCCGCCCGCCCCGGTGTCGGAGACGGTCACCGCGGAGGCCGACCCGCCGGCCAACACCCGTGCCATCCAGCTGGGTTCGGCCTCCGGAAGCCCCGGGGCGAGCGTCGCGGTCACCGGCAGCGGCTTCACGCCGGGCGCGTCGGTCACCCTGGCCGGCCGGTCCGGATCCACGCAGACCGCGGACACCGCGACCGTGACCGCGAACGGGCAGGGGAACGTCTCCGGCTCGCTCGTCGTCAGAGACCTCACCACCAGCGGCGTGGTGGCGTACGAGGGGAGCGCCTGGAGCGCCGATCTCGGCGCCGGACCGGTCGCCTACGTCGTCATCGACGACCAGCCCGTGCCGGACGGCAGCCAGAAGGTGACCACCACGGTCCGCGCCGGCACGCTGTCGATGTCCCAGGCCGGGGACGCCGTCCAGCTGTCCGGGGTCGAGTTCGGCCAGGGCGGCGCCTCCACCGGCGCCCTGCAGACGGTCACCGTCAAGGACTTCCGCGGCGGACCCGCCGGCTGGTCCCTGACCGGCAAGGTCACCGACTTCAGCGGTTCCGGAGCCAAGATCGACGCCGGCAGGCTGAGCTGGACGCCCGCGTGCAGCACCAAGGCGGGCAGCCCGAGCACCTGCCAGGCCGGCTCGGCGGGCACGGTCGGCGCCTCGGGGGCGACCCTGGCGTCCACGCCCGACGGCACGGCCACCGGCGGCGAGTTCACCGCCAACGCCCGACTGTCCCTCGACGTACCGTCGTTCACGCCTCCGGGCACCTACGCCGGCGTCCTGACCCTCACGCTCAGCTGATCTCACGCACCCTGTCCACCGGTGGCCGGGCGCCCGCCCCACAGGTCCGCACCCGCCCGTCCACCCCGCCGCCGTCGCAGCCCGTCCGTGGGGGGTCCGCACCCATGCGCAAGCCGTACGTCCTCCTCCTGCCGTTCCTCCTGTGCCTGCTGTTCGCAGCGCCCACGCCCGCACGCGCCGCCGACAACGGCAGCTGGTCCGTGTACCCCGTCGCCTCGGCCGTCGCCGCGCGGCCCTATTTCTACGTCTCCGCGGATCCCGGCCAGACGATCGAGGACAAGGTCGTCGTCGCCAACAAGACCGACGCGCCCCTCACCTTCCGGCTGTACGCGGCCGACGCGTACAACACCGCGCGCGACGGCGGGTTCGCCGTCAGGTCGCTGGGGGAGCGGATGCGGGGCGTGGGCGCGTGGGCCGAGCTGTCGCGGGACCGGATCACCGTGCCCGGCCGCAGCACCGTCACCGTGCCGTTCACCGTCCGGGTGCCCGACGGCGCCGAGCCGGGCGACCATCCGGGGGCCGTCGTCGCCCTCGACGAACGCGTCGAGCGGGGCGACGGCTCGGTCGCGCTCGGCGTGCAGCGGGCGGTCGCCGCCCGCGTCTACCTCCAGGTCGGCGGACCCACCCTGCCCGCGCTCGCCGTCGAGGACGTCCGGATCGGCCACCGCCAGCCGCTGGTGCCGGGCTTCGGCGACAGCACCGCGACGATCTCGTACACCCTGCACAACACCGGCAACGTCACCCTCGATCCGAAGGTGCGGTTGACGGCGCGGGGCCTGTTCGGCCGTACCCTCCTCGACCGCCGCCTGACGAAGGTCCCCTCCCAGCTCCTGCCCGGCCAGCGCGTCCGGCTCACCGAACGCTGGACCGGCGCCCCCCACCTCGACTGGACGGACGTCAAGCTGACGGCGACCGCCACGAAGACGCAGGAGTCGGCGACGGCGTCGTTCGTGACGGCGCCGTGGCTGGTCGTGGGGGTCGTGGCGGCGGGCGTCGCAGCAGGGGTGTGGCTGCTGGTCAGGCGCAGGCGCAGGCGCCGTGAAGGCGTCCGGGGCGCCGGCCGCACGCGGTCCCGCCGCGGGGCGCGACCGGCCCCCGCACGCCCCGGGACGAGAATCGGCCAAACCGCCGGACGTTAGGGACTGTTCAGCGGATCATGCCGCAGACGCGGGGCCTGGCACGCCCTCCCCCACTGCCCTGAAGGCGTGGGGGCCCCGGCGGCGTTGTCGTCGGTTGCCGACGTCAGAGCGCGTCCGCTCCCCGCTCGCCCGTCCGGACCCGGACGACCGTCTCCACGGGCAGGGCCCACACCTTGCCGTCGCCGATCTTGCCCGTGTGCGCGGCGCGCACGATCGCGTCGATGACGGCCTCGGACTCCGCGTCCTCGACGACGACCTCTATACGGACCTTGGGCACGAGGTCGACCTGGTACTCGGCGCCCCGGTACACCTCGGTGTGGCCGCGCTGGCGGCCGTAGCCGCTGGCCTCGGTCACGGTCAGACCGTGCACGCCGAGCTCCTGCAGGGCCGTCTTGACCTCGTCGAGGCGGTAGGGCTTGACGATCGCGGTGATGAGCTTCATGCCTGTGGCTTGACCTTCTGGGCGGAGGGGACGGAGTGCGCGGAGACCGGGGCGCCGTGGCCCAGGACGCCGTGATCGTATGCCGTCTCGGCGTGCACCGTAAGGTCCAGGCCGGTGTGCTCGTGGTCCTCTTCGGCGCGCAGGCCGATCGTGCGGTCGAGCAGCTTGCCGATGCCGTAGGTCACGGTGAAGGCGTAGGCGGCGACCGCGATCACCGCGACCAGCTGCCTGCCGAGCTGCCCGAACCCGCCGCCGTGCAGCAGGCCCTCGGGGCCGCCGGTCATGGTGTCCACGGCGAAGACGCCGATCAGGAGCGTGCCGATGACGCCGCCGACCAGGTGGACGCCCACGACGTCGAGGGAGTCGTCGTAGTTCAGCTTGAACTTCCAGCTCACGGCGTAGGAGCAGACGACGCCGGCGGCGAGGCCCACGACCAACGCGCCGAGGAGGGACACCGAGCCGCAGGACGGCGTGATCGCCACCAGGCCCGCGACCGCGCCGGAGGCCGCGCCCAGCGTGGTCGGGTGGCCGTCGCGCTTCTGCTCGACGAAGAGCCAGCCCAGCAGGCCCGTGCAGCCGGCCGCCAGCGTGTTCAGGAAGGCCGCCGCCGCCAGCCCGTTAGCGCCCAGCGCGGAACCGGCGTTGAAGCCGAACCAGCCGAACCACAGCAGACCGGCGCCGAGCATCACCATGGGCAGGTTGTGCGGACGCATCGCGTCCTTCTTGAAGCCCAGCCGCGGGCCCAGCACCAGGCACAACGCCAGACCGGAGGCCCCGGACGTGATCTCGACGGGCAGGCCGCCCGCGAAGTCCAGCGCGCCGAGCCGCTCGAGGATCCAGCCGCCCGGGCCCCACACCCAGTGCGCGACGGGAACGTATACGAGCAGCGCCCAGACCGGCACGAAGACCAGCCAGGCCGCGAACTTCGCCCGGTCCGCGATCGCGCCGCTGATCAGCGCGGCCGTGATGATCGCGAAGGTGAGCTGGAAGGTGGCGAACAGCAGGGTCGGGACCGTGCCCTGGACGCTGTCCGGGCCGAGGCCGGCCATCCCGGCGTGCTCGAGCCCCCCGATGAGACCGCCGCCGGCGTCCTCTCCGAAGGCGAGCGAGTAGCCGGCCGCCAGCCACACCACCGTGACCAGGGCGATCGACACGAAACTCATCATGAGCATGTTGAGGACGCTCTTCGTGCGGACCATGCCGCCGTAGAAGAGGGCCAGTCCCGGGGTCATCAGCAGGACGAGGGCGGTGGCGGCGAGCAGCCAGGCGGTGTCGCCGGTGTTCGCGTGGGCGGCGGCCAGAGTCACGATGTCTCCAACGATGCGGGGGCTCGTCAGAGGGTCACCGCCCTGCGTTTCCTCCAGTGGACGGGTGTGTTTCCGCGACGTTTCGTTGCGTGGAGGTTTCCGGGAGCTCACCGTCCGGGACCCGACCGCTCGTGTGTACGGCGGTGCTTTGCGGATCAGGGAGAATGGGGGCCATGAGCGTTCGCAACCAGTCACCCGAGCAGTCGGCCGAGTCCGTCCACCGTGCCGGCTTCGCCTGCTTCGTGGGCCGCCCCAACGCCGGCAAGTCCACCCTCACGAACGCTCTGGTCGGGAAGAAGGTGGCGATCACCTCGAACCGTCCGCAGACCACGCGGCACACCGTGCGGGGCATCGTGCACCGGCCGGAGGCCCAGCTGATCCTGGTGGACACGCCGGGGCTGCACAAGCCGCGCACCCTGCTCGGCGAGCGGCTGAACGACGTCGTGCGCGCCACCTGGGCCGAGGTCGACGTCATCGGCTTCTGCCTGCCGGCCAACGAGAAGCTCGGCCCCGGCGACCGGTTCATCGCCAAGGAGCTGGCCGGGATCAAGCGCACGCCGAAGGTCGCGGTCATCACCAAGACCGACCTGGTGGACTCCAAGGCGCTCGCCGAACAGCTCATCGCGATCGACCAGCTCGGCAAGGAGCTGGGCTTCGAGTGGGCGGAGATCGTGCCGGTCTCGGCGGTGGGCGACCAGCAGGTCGAGCTGCTCGCCGACCTCCTGGTCCCGATGCTCCCGGAGAGCCCGCCGCTCTACCCCGAGGGCGACCTCACCGACGAGCCCGAGCAGGTGATGGTCGCCGAGCTGATCCGCGAGGCGGCGCTGGAGGGCGTCCGCGACGAGCTGCCGCACTCCATCGCGGTCGTCGTCGAGGAGATGCTCCCGCGGGAGGACCGGCCCGCGGACAAGCCGCTCCTCGACATCCACGCCAACATCTACATCGAGCGCCCCAGCCAGAAGGGCATCATCATCGGCCCGAAGGGCAAGCGCCTCAAGGACGTCGGCATCAAGTCCCGCAAGCAGATCGAGGCGCTGCTGGGCACGCCCGTCTTCCTGGACCTCCATGTGAAGGTGGCCAAGGACTGGCAGCGCGACCCCAAGCAGCTGCGCAAGCTCGGCTTCTGAGGCGACCGGCCGGCGTCTCAGTCCACCCCTCTGATCCGCCCCACCAGCACCGCCCCCGCCAGGCAGATCGCGGCGGAGACCAGGTACAGCATCCGGTAGCCGCCCAGATACGTCACGATCGGGGCGGCGAGGGCGGGCGCGGCGACCTGGGGCAGGGCGTTGGCCACGTTGATGACGCCCAGGTCCTTGCCCCGGTCCCCGGCCTTCGGCAGCACGTCCGTCATCAGCGCGAAGTCGACCGAGGTGAACACGCCGAAGCCGACGCCCAGCACCGCCGACGCCACGATCGCCCCCGGCCAGGTCTGCCAGACCGCCAGCATCGCCGTCGCCGCCGCCATCAGCACGCCCGACCAGATCACGAACGGCTTGCGCCGGCCGAGCCGGTCCGACCAGACGCCGCCGACGACGACCGTGGCGAGCAGCGTCAGCCCGTTCACCGCCGTGAGGATCAGCACGCCCCCTTCGGGGTCGGCGTGGTGCAGGCGGTCGCGCAGGTAGTAGAGGAGGTAGAGCAGCACCAGCGCGTTGCTCAGGTTCATCAGGAAGCGCGTCAGCCACGCCCACCCGAGGTCGGGATACCGGCGCGGGCTCAGCCAGAAGCCGGCCGCGAAGCCCCGCCAGGACCAGGGCGGCCGGTCCTCCTCCGCCAGCCGCAGATCCTCGTACCGCAGCACGTACGGCAGCACGCCCAGCGCCGTGAACACCGCGCACGCCGTGTATCCCGCCCCGACGCCCCCGGCGGCCGTCGCGAGCCCCGTGCCGCCGACCACGCCGAGGATCTGCGCGACGCCCAGCCAGCCGCCGACCGAGCCCCGCTGGAGCCGGGGGACCCGGTCGGGGACGGCCGCCGTCACCGCCGCGAAGGCCGCGTTCAGCGTGAGCTGCACCAGGCACCAGCCCAGCGCCATCGTCCACACTCCGCGCGCGCCCGCGAGCAGCAGCAGCGACAGGGCGCCGCCCGCCGTGCCGGCCACGATCCACGGGGTGCGCCGGCCCCGGCGGGACGTCGTGCGGTCCGACAGCGCGCCGAAGAGCGGGTTCGCCGCCAGCGAGACGACGGCTCCGACGCCCGTCACCCAGGCCAGCATCGCCTCCTTCGACATGCCGGAGCCGGGCGCGAAGTCCTCGGCCTGGGAGGCCAGCAGGATCTGCAGGGGGCCGTACCAGCCCACCCAGATCGCCCCGTTGGCCAGGGACAGGGCCGACGTCCAGCCGCGGCCCACCCGTTCGACGGGCTCGGCCAGGGCGGCCGTGGGGGCCCTGTCCGCCGTCGTCATCCCTGCGCCTGGAGGACGTCCCGCAGCCAGGCGTAGGACGCCTTCGGGGTGCGTGCCTGCGTCGCGAAGTCGACGTGCACGAGGCCGAAGCGCCGTGCGTAGCCCTCCGCCCACTCGAAGTTGTCCAGCAGCGACCAGACGAAGTAGCCGCGGACGTCGACGCCCGCTTCCAGGGCCCGGTGCAGGGCGCGGAGGTGGCCGTCCAGGTAGGCGATCCGGGCCTGGTCGTCGAGGCCCTCGTAGGAGCAGCCGTTCTCGGTGATGACGACCGGCGGGAGGCGGTCGCCGTAGCGGTCCTTGAAGGTCGTCAGCAGCTCGGTCAGCCCCTCGGGGACGACCGGCCAGCCGAAGTCGGTCACCGGGACGCCCTCGATCTCACGGACGGAGAAGGGCAGTTCGGCCGGCATGGTGATCCCGCCGAACTCGATCTCCGTGCCCTGCGGGGCGCCCACCCGGGTCGGGGCGTAGTAGTTGACGCCGTACCAGTCGAGCGACCCGCCGATGATCTTGAGGTCGGCCGCGACGTCGCCGGGCATCAGCTCGCCCAGGCCCTCCGGGTACGCGCCGAGCAGCAGGGGCTCCGCGAACAGGCGGTTGAGCAGGACGTCGTAGAAGGCCGCCGCCTCCACGTCGGCGGGTTCCCGCGAGGCCGGCCAGGTCGGGCCGTGCGAGTTGGCGATGCCGATGTCCGTCGCGCCGGCGGCGCGCAGCGCCTGCACGGCGAGACCGTGGCCGAGCAGCTGGTGGTGGGCGGCGGGCAGCGCGTCGAAGAGGAGCTGCTTGCCAGGCGCGTGGGTGCCGAGCGCGTGGCCCAGCAGGGTGTGCTCGGCGGGCTCGTTGAGGGTGATCCACTTCGTGACGCGGTCCCCGAGCCGGTCTGCCACGACGGACGCGTACTGCGCGAACCGGGACGCGGTGTCCCGCTCCAGCCAGTCGAGGTCCGCCGGCAGGTCCCAGTGGAAGAGGGTGGGCACCGGGCGGACGCCCGCCGCCAGCAGCTCGTCCACGAGCCGGTCGTAGAAGTCGAGGCCGCCGGGGGCGTTGACCCGCGGCCAGGAGACGGAGAAGCGGTAGGCGTTGACGCCGAGCCCCGCGAGGAGGGCCACGTCCTCGGTGTGGCGGCGGACGTGGTCGCACGCCACCGCCGCCGTGGAGCCGTCCTTCACCCGTCCCGGCTCGGCCGTGAAGACGTCCCAGACGGACGCTTCGCGCTCGTCCGCCGAGCCCTCGATCTGGTGTGCGGACGTGGACACGCCCCACAGGAAGTCCGCCGGGAACCGGGGGATCGGATGCGCCGCCTCGCGCGGATCGTTCGCCATGGTCGGGATCATCCTTACCGATGGGTAAGGAAGTCAACGCCCTTACGGGAACTGCCCGTCAGGCGCCTTCCTTCAGCACTCTCGTGATCAGCTCGCGCTGCTGCGACGTCAGTCGGGGGTCGGCCGCGTGGACGGTCCGCCCGTCCACCGTGATCTCGTAACGGAAGCCGTCGGGCACGCCCTGCGGGGGCGCGCCCCGGCCGTCGGCGACCGCCTGCTCGGCCAGGGCGTGCCACTCGCCGGCGTCGGGCCGCCCCGCCGTGTCCACCTCGGCCTGCCGCTCGATGCCCGCGAACCCGCCCGTGCGCCTCACCTGAATACGCATGGGTCCCTGTGTAGTACGGAACTACAGGATCCGCACCCCGACCTGCTCCCACGCCTTCTGCACGGCCTGGAACTCGTCGCCGCCGTCGCCGAACCGCTCGCGCGCCGCCTTCACCGTCAGCGCGGCGAAGTCGGTGAAGAAGGCCCGGTCCCCGAGCTCGCCGCCGGTGAGGACGTCGTACCAGATCTGTCCGGCCTTCTCCCAGGCGTATCCGCCGAGGGCGGCGGCGGCCAGGTAGAACGCGTGGTTGGGGATGCCCGAGTTGATGTGCACGCCGCCGTTGTCGCGGCCGGTGCGGACGTATTCGTCCATGGTCGCGGGCTGCGGGTCCTTGCCGAGGACGTCGTCGTCGTACGCGGTGCCCGGGGCCTTCATCGAGCGCAGGGCTGAGCCGGTGACGTCCGGGGCGAGCAGGCCGGCGCCGATCAGCCAGTCGGCCTCGGCGGCGGTCTGGCCGAGCGAGTACTGCTTGATGAGCGAGCCGAAGACGTCGGACATCGACTCGTTGAGGGCGCCGGGCTGCCCGTAGTAGGTCAGGTTCGCCGTGTACTGGGTGACGCCGTGGGTGAGCTCGTGCCCGATGACGTCGATGGAGTTGGTGAAGTCGAGGAAGATCTCGCCGTCGCCGTCGCCGAACACCATCTGCTCGCCGTTCCAGAAGGCGTTGTTGTAGCCCTCGTCGTAGTGGACGCTGGCGTCCAGCGGCAGGCCGTCGTCGTCGATGGAGTGCCGACGGTAGGCCTTCAGATAGAGGTCGAAGGTGGCGCCGAGCCCGGAGTAGGCGCGGTTGACGGTCGCGTCCCGGCCGGGGTCCTGGCCCTCGGAGCGGACCTTGTCGCCGGGCAGCTCCGTGCCGTGCCCGCAGTCGTAGATCGTGCGCAGCGGCTGGTCGGAGGGCGCCTTCACGGCCGGGGCGGCGGCCAGGCGGAACTCGGTGGTCACCTGGCGCAGGCCGCGCAGCTCCTGGTCGCGCAGGAGGGTGCGCCGGGCGGGACCGGAGAGCGCGGGGTCGTCGTTGTGCGCCAGCCGGTGGAGGAGGTGCGGCGGTACGACGGTGCAGAAGACGGGCTCGAAGCCCCCGTGGGTCGTCATGTCCGGCACCTTTGCACTGTGTGACCCAACTGTCACGACAGGCAACCATGATCGGTGAAAAACAGTGACAAACGCGGCAGATTGCTGGCTTCAAGTGGTATGGCGCACGTTTCGTCCCTTTTCTCTTCAGTTGCTCCCGGTGGTCCCGCATACTGATACGGACCACCGCGACAGATGCGGCTCGGCTAGGCTGCGGAGCACTATGCGTTTCGGGCTGCTTCTCCTTAGCTGCCGCGGCGAGGGCCTGTAGTCGAGGCCGACCCCCTCCCCGCGGAGCTTGGCGTTGCGTGTCGGCCGTCCTTCCGTCCGGACATTCTCCGGTCACCCCGAGGAGCCCACACCCCATGGCGAACCGCCAGCAGCCCAGCCAGATGCCGACCCACAAGTACGGGCAGTACGACCAGGTCGACATCCCCGACCGCACCTGGCCGAACAACCGGATCACCGCCGCCCCCCGCTGGCTCTCCACCGACCTGCGCGACGGCAACCAGGCCCTGATCGACCCCATGTCGCCCGAGCGCAAGCGCCGGATGTTCGACCAGCTGGTCAAGATGGGCTACAAGGAGATCGAGGTCGGCTTCCCCGCCTCCGGGCAGACCGACTTCGACTTCGTGCGCTCGATCATCGAGGAAGAGGGCGCGATCCCGGACGACGTCACCGTCTCCGTGCTGACCCAGGCCCGTGAGGACCTGATCGAGCGGACCGTGGAGTCCCTGAAGGGCGCCAAGCGGGCGACCGTCCACCTGTACAACGCCACCGCGCCCGTGTTCCGCCGGGTCGTCTTCCGCGGCTCCAAGGACGACATCAAGCAGATCGCCGTCGACGGCACCCGCCTGGTCATGGAGTACGCGGAGAAACTGCTGGGCCCGGAGACCGAGTTCGGCTACCAGTACAGCCCCGAGATCTTCACCGACACCGAGCTGGACTTCGCCCTGGAGGTCTGCGAGGCGGTGATGGACGTCTATCAGCCCGGTCCGGGCCGCGAGATCATCCTGAACCTGCCGGCCACCGTCGAGCGCTCCACGCCCTCCACCCACGCCGACCGCTTCGAGTGGATGAGCCGCAACCTCTCCCGCCGCGAGCACGTCGTCATCTCCGTCCACCCGCACAACGACCGCGGCACCGCCGTCGCCGGCCCTCAGCGCCAGCTCGGCGGCGGCGACGGCGGT
>NZ_JBEPBI010000029.1:0-59881 GCF_040299045.1 Streptomyces sp. NPDC001027 | reverse complement strand
CCACCCGCCGGGGTGGGCGCCGTTTTGCCCCGGCGCCGACCGCGGCTGAGTGACGTCATGCGGTTACACGCTGGCTCAGCGCGAGGCCGCCGCACGCAGTCGTACGTCCGCGCGACGCTCGGCGGCGGCGTCGCCCTCCGCCTTCGCGCGCTCGAGTTCACGCTCGACGCGCTGGACGTCGATCTCGTCCGACAACTCGGCGATCTCGGCCAGCAGCGACAGCTTGTTGTCCGCGAACGAGATGAAACCGCCGTGCACCGCGGCGACGACCGTCCCACCGTCACTCGTGCGGATCGTCACCGGGCCCGACTCCAGCACACCGAGCAGCGGCTGGTGACCGGGCATGACGCCGATGTCGCCGGACGTGGTGCGCGCGACGACCAGGGTGGCCTCGCCGGACCAGACCTCTCGGTCGGCCGCGACCAGCGCGACGTGCAGCTCAGCAGCCAAGGTGGCTCCTCGGGTCACCACCCGGCGGATTCTGCCGGGTGTTGGTTACAAGTCTAATGGGCGTGCGTGAGGGGGCGGGACGCGCCCGCCCCCTCAGACGTGAGCCGCGGGGCTCACTGCGAACTCAGGGAGTTCAGGAGACGCCCAGCTCCTTGGCGTTGGCCTTCAGGTCGTCGATGCCACCGCAGAGGAAGAACGCCTGCTCCGGGAAGTGGTCGTAGTCGCCGTCGATGATCGCGTTGAACGCGGTGATCGACTCGTCCAGCGGCACGTCCGACCCGTCGACGCCGGTGAACTGCTTGGCGACGTGGGTGTTCTGGGACAGGAAGCGCTCCACACGACGGGCGCGGTGGACGGTGAGCTTGTCCTCCTCGCCCAGCTCGTCGATGCCGAGGATGGCGATGATGTCCTGAAGGTCCTTGTACTTCTGCAGGACCGTCTTGACGCGCATCGCGGTGTTGTAGTGGTCCGCCGCGATGTAGCGGGGGTCCAGGATCCGGGACGTGGAGTCCAGCGGGTCCACGGCCGGGTAGATGCCCTTCTCCGAGATCGGACGGGAGAGCACCGTCGTCGCGTCGAGGTGGGCGAAGGTGGTGGCCGGGGCCGGGTCGGTCAGGTCGTCCGCGGGGACGTAGATCGCCTGCATCGAGGTGATCGAGTGACCACGGGTCGAGGTGATGCGCTCCTGGAGGAGACCCATCTCGTCGGCCAGGTTCGGCTGGTAGCCCACCGCGGAGGGCATACGGCCCAGCAGGGTCGAGACCTCGGAGCCGGCCTGCGTGAAGCGGAAGATGTTGTCGATGAAGAACAGCACGTCCTGCTTCTGCACATCGCGGAAGTACTCCGCCATGGTCAGACCGGCCAGGGCCACGCGCAGACGGGTGCCCGGGGGCTCGTCCATCTGACCGAAGACCAGCGCGGTCTTGTCGATGACGCCCGAGTCGGCCATCTCCTCGATGAGGTCGTTGCCCTCACGGGTGCGCTCGCCGACACCGGCGAACACGGAGACACCGTCGTGGTTGTTGGCGACGCGGTAGATCATCTCCTGGATGAGCACCGTCTTGCCGACGCCGGCGCCGCCGAACAGGCCGATCTTTCCACCCTTGACGTACGGGGTGAGAAGGTCGATGACCTTGACGCCGGTCTCGAACATCTCGGTCTTCGACTCGAGCTCGTCGAAGTTGGGGGCCTTGCGGTGGATGGACCAGCGCTCGCCCTCGTAGCTCTCGTCGACGTTCAGCACCTCACCGAGGGTGTTGAACACCTTGCCCTTGGTGAAGTCGCCGACCGGGACGGTGATGCCCGTGCCGGTGTCGGTGACCGGGGCCTGGCGGACCAGACCGTCGGTGGGCTGCATCGAGATCGTGCGGACCAGGCCGTCACCCAGGTGCTGGGCGACCTCCAGGGTCAGCGTCTTCTTCGCGCCGTCCTGGGCCGGGTCGGCCACCTCGACGTGAAGGGCGTTGTAGATCTCCGGCATGGCGTCGACGGGGAATTCCACGTCGACGACCGGGCCGATGACCCGGGCGACGCGGCCCGTGGCAACGGCCGTCTCAACTGTCGTCGTCATTACCTGTCACTCCCCGCGGTCGCGTCGGCCAGGGCTGCGGAGCCACCGACGATCTCGCTGATTTCCTGGGTGATTTCGGCCTGGCGGGCCGCGTTGGCAAGCCGGGAGAGCGTCTCGATGAGCTCGCCCGCGTTGTCGGTCGCCGACTTCATCGCGCGCCGCGTGGCGGCGTGCTTCGAGGCTGCCGACTGGAGGAGAGCGTTGTAGACGCGGCTCTCCACGTAGCGCGGCAGCAGGGCGTCGAGGACGTCCTCCGCCGAGGGCTCGAAGTCGTACAGCGGAAGGATCTCGCCCTTCGGCGCCCCCGCGGCGGCAGCCGCTGATGTCTCGGTCTTCGCGACCTCGTCGAGGCTGAGCGGCAGCAGACGGTCGTCGAGCGCCGTCTGCGTCATCATCGAGACGAACTCGGTGAAGACGATGTGGAGTTCGTCCACGCCGCCGTCCGCCGTGTCCTTCTCGATGGCCTCGATCAGCGGACCCGCGACCTTCTTGGCGTCCGCGTACGTCGGCTCGTCCGTGAAGCCCGACCACGACTCCGCGACCTTGCGCTCACGGAAGTTGTAGTGCGCGAGACCACGCCGGCCGACGATGTACGTGTCGACCTGCTTGCCCTCGGCCTCGAGGCGTGCCGTCAGCTGCTCCGCGGCCTTGATGGCGTTGGAGTTGAAGGCGCCGGCGAGACCGCGGTCGCTCGTGAGGAGCAGCACCGCGGACCGCACGACCGTCTCGGCCTGCGTGGTCAGCGGGTGCTTCGTGTTCGAGCCGGTGCCGACCGCCGTGACCGCGCGGGTGAGCTCGGTCGCGTACGGCGTGGAGGCCGCCACCTTGCGCTGCGCCTTGACGACGCGCGAGGCGGCGATCATCTCCATCGCCTTGGTGATCTTCTTGGTCGCGGTGACGGATCGGATGCGACGCTTGTAGACCCGGAGCTGGGCTCCCATGAGTCAGGTCCCTTCCTTACGTCACTTGGCCGCGGCCGGGGCGTCCTCGCCGAGAAGCTTGCCGTCCGAGGTCTCGAACTGCTTCTTGAACTCGGCGATGGCGTCGGCAACAGCGGTGAGGGTGTCGTCCGACATCTTCGCGCCCTCCTTGATGGAGGTCATGAGGCCCTGCTCCTTGCGGTGCAGGTAGTCCAGCAGCTCCTTCTCGAAGCGGCGGACGTCGGAGACCGGGACGTCGTCCATCTTGCCGGTGGTGCCGGCCCACACGGAGACGACCTGGTCCTCGGTCGGCATCGGCTGGTACTGCGGCTGCTTCAGCAGCTCGACCAGGCGCTGACCGCGCTCCAGCTGCGACTTCGACGCCGCGTCCAGGTCGGAGCCGAAGGCGGCGAACGCCTCCAGCTCGCGGTACTGGGCGAGGTCGAGGCGGAGCCGGCCGGACACCTGGCGCATGGCCTTGTGCTGGGCGGAGCCGCCGACGCGGGAGACCGAGATGCCGACGTTCAGGGCCGGACGCTGACCGGCGTTGAACAGGTCGGACTCCAGGAAGCACTGGCCGTCGGTGATGGAGATGACGTTGGTCGGGATGAACGCCGAGACGTCGTTGGCCTTCGTCTCGACGATCGGCAGACCCGTCATGGAGCCGGCGCCCAGGTCGTCGGAGAGCTTCGCGCAGCGCTCCAGCAGACGGGAGTGCAGGTAGAAGACGTCACCCGGGTAGGCCTCGCGGCCCGGCGGGCGGCGCAGCAGCAGGGACACGGCGCGGTAGGCGTCGGCCTGCTTCGAGAGGTCGTCGAAGATGATGAGGACGTGCTTGCCCTCGTACATCCACTGCTGGCCGATGGCCGAACCGGTGTACGGCGCAAGGTACTTGAAGCCGGCCGGGTCGGACGCCGGGGCGGCGACGATGGTCGTGTACTCCAGCGCGCCGGCCTCTTCGAGGGCGCCACGCACGGAGGCGATGGTCGAGCCCTTCTGGCCGATGGCGACGTAGACGCAGCGGACCTGCTTCTTCACGTCACCGGAGCGCCAGTTGTCGCGCTGGTTGATGATCGTGTCGACGGCCAGGGCGGTCTTGCCGGTCTGACGGTCACCGATGATCAGCTGACGCTGGCCACGGCCGATCGGGGTCATCGCGTCGACGGCCTTGTAGCCGGTCTCCATCGGCTCGTGCACCGACTTACGGGCCATGACGCCGGGAGCCTGCAGCTCCAGGGCACGGCGACCGGACGTCTCGATCTCGCCGAGGCCGTCGATCGGGTTGCCGAGCGGGTCGACGACACGGCCGAGGTAGCCCTCGCCGACGGCGACGGACAGGACCTCTCCCGTGCGCGTGACCGGCTGGCCCTCTTCGACGCCGCTGAACTCGCCGAGGATGACGGTACCGATCTCGCGCTCTTCGAGGTTGAGCGCAAGACCGAGGGTGCCGTCCTCGAACTTCAGCAGTTCGTTGGCCATGGCCGAGGGGAGGCCCTCGACCTTCGCGATGCCGTCGCCGGCAAGGGTGACCGTACCGACCTCCTCGCGCGAGGCCGCGTCCGGCTTGTACGACTGGACAAAGTTCTCCAGCGCGTCCCGGATCTCCTCCGGCCGGATCGTGAGCTCCGCCATCTGGGTTCCCTGCTCTCCTTGTTGGGCCCGAAGTTTCACTTTGGGGGGATGGGGACTCCCCCCTGAAAGAGGTGAATCCTCTGCACGGCCCAACCAGGGCCGCCATCAGTTCGTACTGCGGTCTTGAGTTGCTGCTAGCTCGCCATGCGGCGGGCGGCGTCCTCGATGCGGTCCGCGAGGGAGCCGTTGATCACCTCGTCGCCGACCTGCACCCGGATCCCGCCGAGGACCGCGGGGTCCACGTCGAGGTTGAGGTGCATCGGGCGGCCGTAGAGCTTGGCGAGGGCGGCGCCGAGGCGCTGCTTCTGCGGGTCGCTCAGCGGTACCGCCGAGGTGACGACGGCGACCATGCGGTCCCGGCGCTCTGCGGCGAGCTTGGACAGGGCTTCGAGGCCCGCTTCCAGGCTACGTCCACGGGGCGCGGTCACGAGGCGCGTCACCAGTCGCTCGGTGGCCGCGTCGGCCCGGCTGCCGAGCAGGCTGCCCAGCAGCTCGCTCTTGGCCGAGACGGTGGCCTTCCGGTTGGTCAGTGCGGCGCGCAGCTCGGTGTTCGAGGAGACGATCCGCCCGAAGCGGAACAGCTCGTCCTCGACGTCGTCGAGCGTGCCGGCCTTCTGCGCGGCCGTGAGGTCGGCGATGGACGCCAGCTCCTCCAGCACGTCCACCAGGTCGCGGGACTGCGACCAGCGGGAACGCACCAGGCCGGACACCAGGTCGGCGGCGGGGCCGCTGATCCGGGAGCCGAGCAGACGCTGGACCAGCTCGGCCTTCGCCTCGCCGGCCTGCGCCGGGTCGGTGAGGACCCGACGCAGTGAGACCTCGCGGTCGAGCAGCGCGGTGACGGTCGCCAGCTCGCCGGCGAGCTGTGCGGCGTCCACGGACGTGGAGTCCGTGAGCGCGTCGAGACGCTCACGGGCTGCTGCGAATGCCTCGCGGCTCGCTCCGTGTGCGGTCATCGAGACGCCTCGGCCTTCTCCTCGAGCTCGTCGAGGAAGCGGTCGATGACGCGGCTCTGGCGGGCGTGGTCCTCGAGGGACTCCCCGACGAGCTTGCCGGCCAGTTCGGTGGCGAGCTTGCCGACGTCCTGGCGCAGCGCGGACGCGGCGGCCTTGCGGTCCGCCTCGATCTGGCTGTGCCCGGCGGCGACGATCTCCTCGCGCTGACGCTGGCCTTCCGCGCGCATCTCGGTGATGAGCGTGGCGCCCTGCTCCTGCGCCTCCTGGCGCAGCCGCGCGGCCTCGTGGCGGGCCTCGGCGAGCTGGGCCTTGTACTGCTCCAGAACGCTCTGGGCCTCGGTCTGTGCGGCCTCGGCCTTCTCGATACCGCCCTCGATGGCCTCACGCCGCTGCTCCAGAACCTTGTTGATGTTCGGGAGGAGCTTCTTGGCGAGGAAGCCGAAGACGATGACGAAGGCGAGCAGGCCGATGACGAGCTCAGGGATCGGCGGAACGAGGGGGTTTTCCATCTCCTCGGCCGCCACGATGAGCATCTGGCTCATGTGTATGCCTTTCGTCTGGTCGGCTGGTCCGGGATCGGCGATCAGTAGCCGTAGACGAACGGCATGACCAGACCGATCAGGGCCAGCGCCTCACAGAACGCGAAGCCCAGGATCTGGTTGGCGCGGATCAGGCCGGCCGCTTCGGGCTGGCGGGCGAGCGCCTGCGTGCCGTTACCGAAGATGATGCCGACGCCGACGCCGGGGCCGATCGCGGCGAGGCCGTAACCGATGGAGCCGAGGGAGCCTTCGACAGCAGCAAGGGTCTGGGACATGCCAGTTCTTCCTTTTCTTTACGGACCGGTGGGGGTTGGCCACCGGACGACTCGGGGGAGGGGGGTGCTCAGTGGTGCTCGGCGAGCGCGCCCTGGATGTAGGTGCAGGTCAGCAGGACGAACACGTACGCCTGCAGGGCCTGGATGAAGAGCTCGAAGGCGGTCATCACGACGGTCATCACGAACGAGACACCCGCGTAGGCGATTCCGATGCCGTTCAGCAGGTACCAGCTGGCGATCGTGAAGAGCAGCAGCAGCGTGTGACCGGCGAACATGTTCGCGAAGAGTCGCACGGCGTGCGTGAACGGGCGGATGAGGATGTTCGAGAAGAACTCGATCAGCATCGCCAGCGGGAGCACCGGGCCGAGCGACTTGTCGTAGCCCGTCACGTTCTTGAAGAAGCCTACGAAGCCGTGCCTCTTGAAGGTCAGCGAGACCCACAGGACATAGACGATCAGTGCCAGCACCAAGGGGTACGAGATGATCGACGTGACCGGGAACTGTGCGATCGGCACGATCGACCAGAGGTTCATCATCCAGACGAAGAAGAAGAGCGAGACGATGAGCGGTACGTACTTCTCGCCCTCCTTCTTGCCGATGGTCTCGTAGACGACTCCGCGCCGGATGAAGTCGTAGCCGGCCTCGGCGACCATCTGCAGCTTGCCCGGGACGACCTGAGGCTTACGGAACGCGGCCCAGAAAAAGCCGACGATAATGATCGAGCCGAGCAGCGCCAGCAGCATCGTCTTGTTGAAGTACACGTTGCTGTCCCCGTCGCCCCAGATGGGCTCGAACAGGAACGAGTGCAGGCCGGGAGAGGGGAAGCCACAGCCGTCGAAAATGTGGCAATCGGTCTCGAAGGCGAGCACCTGCGTCGGGTCAGCACTCACCGCGGGCTCCTTCAGCGTGGCGCATAGGTACGGCAACCTCGTTGTGTCGGCGCGGCGCACGGCCGCGGTTCGGCACGGGACTGGTGGTTCGGATGTGGGGGCGGCTTGGGGGCATCGTGCCTCGCGATTGAGCAGGCGTCAGCTCGGATGCCCGCGCCCGCGATGCCGCAGTTGGCACCGGACGATAGCAGGAGATCCCAGACGTCTTTATCCCGGCCCTACCCCTCACGACGAGTGCCCCGATTTGGCGGGCGTCTCGCCCTTCGAGGACGCCGTCGGCGAGGACGGTTCGGGTTCGACGTAGAGGATCTTGGACTTCATGTGGGCCCGCGTCTGGGCACCGATCCAGGCCAGCGTGCCGGCGAGCAGCGTGACCGCGAAGGCCCGGGGGTTGAACAGCGTCGTCTCCTTGAAAGCGGCCAGGAAGACGAACAGCAGCAGGATCTGCGTCGTGTACAGCAGCAGGCCCATGCCTTGGAACAAGTGCGGAAGCGACCTGGCGGTGCGCTGCAGGACGTAGAGGCCGAGCCCCATGAAAGCAATCACCACGACCGTCGCGACACCGGCTCCGATGGCTCCTTTACCGTCCGCGACCACGCCGCTGACGACGGTGGCGATCGCACCGACGGCAACAGTGGGAACGGCGGCCTGGGCCAGGATCCGGACGTCATTGGACGGCATGGCGGCAACTCCGCTTTCAAAGGGGGCAGGTGTCGTCATGGACGAGCGTAGTCCCGGTTCGAGGGGCGAAAGAACTGACGCCTGCCTCGCTCCGAAGAGCCCGCGCACTGGGGCTCTTTGGTTCTGTTCGGGGTTCTCGTGAACCGTATCACAAACTATTTGATGAGGTCTTTACCTGGATGGTGTGCGTACTCTCACACATGAGAGTGACAGTGCGCGTCTGTGCAGAAACCGGGGTGGCTTGTCTGGTAATGGGGGCTTTGCCCACCCCGCGCTCTCCCACGACTTGGCAATGCTCTCGTCAGATTCTTACCTTGGAGCTGCGCCGCCCGCCGATCGCAGTGGCCCCGTTGACCCCCGTCACCCCGACCGTGACAGGCGTCTGACGCTCCTCCTCCGCGCGGGCCGGGACGGGCTCCGCATCCGCCTCGGACGACTCGACGCAGGCCGCCGCGGGCAGCTGCCTGCGAGCGGCCGCGGAGCTCCGCCGGCGCCGGTAGCGCGGCGGGACGAACGCCTCGGCCCACCGCGGGGTGCGCGGCGTGAAGCGCGGCAGCAGAAGCAGCACCAGCCCGATCGCGCTGAGGAACACGACGCCGAGGACGATCCACATGGAAGCCGAGTTGACCGAGTAGGCGAGCGCGCCGAAGGCGATCAGCGCCGACCAGAAGTACATGATCAGCACCGCGCGGCTGTGCGAGTGGCCGATCTCCAGGAGCCGGTGGTGCAGATGCCCCCGGTCCGCGGCGAACGGCGACTGACCGCGCCAGGTGCGGCGCACGATCGCCAGGATGAGGTCGGCGGCCGGGATCGCGATGATGGTCAGCGGCATCACCAGCGGGATGTAGACCGGCACCATCTGGTGGACGGCGGCGCGTTCCGAGCCGGAGAACAGCTTCATCACATCGGGGTCGACCTGACCCGTGACGGAGATCGCGCCCGCGGCCAGCACCAGCCCGATCAGCATCGAGCCCGAGTCGCCCATGAAGATCCGGGCGGGGTGCATGTTGTGCGGCAGGAAGCCCAGGCACATGCCCATCAGGATCGCCGCGAACAGCGTCGCCGGGGCGGCCGCCTCGATGCCGTACGAGTACCAGATGCGGTACGCGTACATGAAGAACGCGGCGGCGGCGATGCACACCATGCCGGCGGCGAGGCCGTCGAGCCCGTCCACGAAGTTGACGGCGTTGATCGTGATGACGACCAGCGCCACCGTCAGCAGCGTGCCCTGCCACTGCGTCAGGGCGACCGTGCCCACCAGCGGCACCGGCAGCCACAGGATCGTCAGACCCTGCATGACCATCACGCCCGCGGCGATCATCTGGCCGCCCAGCTTGATCAGGGCGTCGATCTCGAACTTGTCGTCCAGAACGCCGATCAGCCAGATCAGGGCGGCTCCGGACAACAGGGCGCGCGGCTCGTTCGACTTCTCGAAGACCTCGTTGAGGTTGGTCAGATGGTCGGCGACCAGCAGGCCGGCGCACAGACCGAAGAACATGGCGATACCGCCGAGCCGCGGAGTGGGTTCCCGGTGCACGTCACGGGCCCTGATCTCCGGCATCGCTCCGGCCACGATCGCGAACTTGCGTACCGGCCCTGTCAGCAGATACGTCACCGCGGCCGTGATGCAGAGCGTCAGCAGGTATTCACGCACGGGCTTCCCCACATGTCTCGCCGGCCATCTCAGTCCCACACCCTAGCGATCGACTACGTCACGGCGCATATGTGTGAGGACTTCCGGGTAGTGACGATGGTTTCACGTGAGCCTGTGCACCGTGGCGTACCGGGGTGTGCAGCGGGGGCGCACAGAGCGCGTCTACCCCGGTTCAGGCCGGATAGGGCGGGAACGCGCGGGTCAGTTCGCGCACGTCCTCGCGGGCCGTCCTGGCGTCGGTCTCCTCCCGCAGCACCCCGGCCAGCAGCGCCGCGATCCGCGTCATCTCCGCCTCCCCCATGCCCTGCGTGGTCACCGCCGCCGCGCCCAGGCGCAGGCCGCGGGCGTTGCCGTGCGGCAGGGCGCAGCAGTCCAGGACGATCCCGGCGGCCGCCAGCAGCCCCCGCGCGGCACGCCCGTCGACCCCTAGGGGCGCGGTGTCGGCGGTGAGGAGATGCGTGTCCGTGCCGCCGGTCGTCACGACCAAACCCTCCCGTTGCAGCGCGGCCGCGAGAGCCCTCGCATTGGCGACCACCTGATGGGCGTACGCGGCGAACGCCGGCGTCGACGCCTCCCCGAACGCCACCGCCTTCGCCGCGACGGTGTGCATCTGCGCGCCGCCCTGCGTGAACGGGAAGACCGCCCGGTCCACGCGCTCGGCGAGATCCCTGCCGCAGAGGATCATCCCGCCGCGCGGCCCGCGCAGCACCTTGTGGGTCGTGGCGCAGACGATGTCGGCGTACGGCACCGGCGAGGGCGCCGCTCCCCCGGCGACCAGGCCGATGGGATGGGCGGCGTCGGCGATCAGGAACGCGCCGGCCTCGTCGGCGACCTCGCGGAAGAAGGCGTAGTCGAGGTGCCGGGGATAGGCGATGGACCCGCACACGATCGCCTTGGGCCGGTGCGCCCGGGCCAGCGAGCGCACCTGCTCGTGGTCGACGAGCCCGGTCTGCGCGTCCACCCCGTAGGGGACGAAGTCGAACCAGCGTCCGGAGAAGTTCGCCGGCGAGCCGTGGGTGAGATGGCCGCCGTGGGGCAGGCCGAGGGCCAGCACGGTGTCGCCGGGCCGCAGCAGGGCGGCGTAGGCGGCCAGCACCGCCGAGGAGCCCGAGTGCGCCTGGACGTTGGCGTGCTCGGCGCCGAACAGCGCCTTGGCACGGTCCACGGCGATGCGTTCGGCGACGTCGACGATCTCGCAGCCGCCATGGTGGCGGGCGCCCGGATAGCCTTCCGCGTACTTGTTGGCGAGCGGCGAGCCGAGGGCGGCGAGCACGGCGGGCGAGGTGAAGTTCTCGGCGGCGATCAGCTGCAGCGTCGACGCCTGCCGCTCCCGTTCCCCGAGGACGACCCCGGCCAGCTCGGGGTCCTGGCGGCGCAGGACATCGGTCTCGGGGGCATGGGTGACCGACATGGTGCGCTCCGGGCGTCGACGGTGACGTACGTCCAATGTAGGCCCGCACCGCCCGCCGCGCCCCGCGCGCGCACGGTCAGGCTCGCGTCGGCACCCCGGTCAGGGCCGTCACCACCGGGTCCAGGGCCTGGTGTATCTCGTCGCCGATGGAGCGGAAGAACGGCAGGGGCGCCCCGTACGGGTCGTAGACCTCGTCGGCCTCCAGGGTCGGGGCCAGGAGCCACCCGCGTAGCGCCGCCGCCGCGCGGACCAGCGCCCGTGCGCGCATCACCACGCCCTCGTCCAGCGGCGGGAGCGTGGCCGGGTCTATGGCGTTCACCAGGCGGGTGAACTCCTTCAGGGTGAAGGTGCGCAGCCCCGCCGAGTGGCCCATGGAGATGACCTGGGCCCGGTGGTCGCGGGTGGCCGTCAGGACCAGGTCGGCCATGATGACGTGCTCGTCGAGGAGCTCGCGCCCGGTGAACCCGGTCGCGTCCGCGCCGAACTCGGACAGCACGGTCTCCGCGTTGGCCTCCATCGGCGCGCCCTCGTGGCCCCAGGTGCCCGCGCTCTCCACGATCAGCCCGCCGCCCAGCAGGCCGAGCCGCTGCGACACGAAATGCCGGGTCAGCCGCTCGGTGATCGGCGAGCGGCAGACGTTGCCGGTGCTGACGTGGAGGATGCGGAAGGTGTCGCGCGGATATCCGAACGTCGTCGTCTGCTCCGCGGCACGTTCCCCGTTGCCTATGCCACGCCCCGCGTCAGGGGCTGTCAATTCGCCACCTCGAGGTCGGGTACGACCTTGCGCAGCTCTTCCGCGGAGATCGCGCCCGCCCGCAGGAGCCGCGGCGTCTCACGGCTGACGTCGACGATCGAGGACGGCACGTTGCCGGGGGTCGGACCGCCGTCGAGGTAGACGGAGACGGAGTCGCCGAGCATCTCCTGGGCGTAGTCGCAGTTCTCCGGCGCCGGGTGGCCGGTGAGGTTGGCGGAGGACACCGCCATCGGGCCGACCTCCGTGAGCAGCTCGATGGCGACCGGGTGCAGCGGCATCCGCACCGCGACCGTGCCCCGGGTGTCGCCGAGGTCCCACTGCAGAGACGGCTGGTGCTTGGCGACGAGCGTCAGCGCGCCCGGCCAGAACGCGTCGACGAGCTCCCAGGCCAGCTCGGAGAAGTCCGTGACGAGGCCGTGCAGCGTGTTCGGGGAGCCGATGAGGACGGGGGTGGGCATGTTGCGGCCCCGGCCCTTGGCGTCCAGCAGGTCGGCGACGGCCTCCGAGGAGAACGCGTCGGCGCCGATCCCGTACACCGTGTCGGTCGGGAGGACCACGAGCTCGCCACGGCGGACGGCGGACGCGGCCTCGCGCAGACCGGTGACCCGGTCGGTCGCGTCGTTGGTGTCGTATCGCCGAGCCATCTAGCGAGCCTCCTCGTACACGGAATACACGAAGTACACGAATGCGGACGCGTACACGTCCTGCTGCGGGTCGAGAGTGCGGGGGGCGCTCACGGCATCGCCCTGCGGGCGGTGGCGAAGCGCGGACGGTTGTTGAGGTCGGGGTGGTCGGCCGCGTCGGCCCAGCCCCGCTCCTCGGTGAAGATCCACGGCACCTGGCCGCCCTGGGTGTCGGCGTGCTCGATGACGACGACGCCGCCCGGACGCAGCAGCCGGTGCGCGGTGCGCTCGATGCCGCGGATCAGGTCGAGCCCGTCCTCACCGGAGAACAGGGCCAGCTCGGGGTCGTAGTCACGGGCCTCCGGGGCGACGTACTCCCACTCGGTGAGCGGGATGTACGGCGGGTTGGAGACGACGAGGTCGACCTGCCCGTCGAGGTCGCGGAACGCGTCCAGCGCGTCGCCCTGCCGCAGGTCGACCCTGGAGCCCTCCATGTTCTTGCGGGTCCACGCCAGGGCGTCCTCGGACAGCTCGACGGCGTGCACCCGCGAACGCGGGACCTCCTGCGCGAGGGCGAGCGCGATGGCGCCGCTGCCGGTGCACAGGTCGACGATCCTGGGCTCGACGACGTCCATGGCGCGTACGGCGTCTATGGCCCATCCGACGACCGACTCCGTCTCGGGACGCGGCACGAAGACCCCGGGGCCGACCTGGAGCTCCAGGTACCTGAAGAAGGCCCGGCCGGTGATGTGCTGGAGCGGCTCGCGCTGCTCGCGCCGGGCGATGGTCTCCCAGTACCGGGCGTCGAAGTCGGGGTCCTTCACGGAATGGAGCTCACCGCGCTTCACACCGTGCACGAAGGCGGCGAGCTCCTCCGCGTCGTTGCGCGGCGAGGGCACGCCGGCGTCGGCCAGCCGCTGGGTGGCCTGAGCTACCTCAGCGAGCAGCAGACTGCGAGGGCTCGGGGGGCGTCCCCCAAATGATTGCTGCACGCAAGTCCTCCGTGTCGTCCTCGTCGTGCGTCCGTCCTACAACGCCTACGCGGCCGCGAGCTTGGCGGCCGAGTCCGCGTCGACGCAGGCCTGGATCACCGCGTCCAGGTCGCCGTCCAGGACCTGGTCCAGGTTGTACGCCTTGAAGCCGACGCGGTGGTCCGAGAGGCGGTTCTCCGGGAAGTTGTACGTGCGGATCTTCTCGGAGCGGTCGACGGTGCGGACCTGACTGCGGCGGGCGTCGGCGGCTTCCCGCTCCGCCTCCTCCTGCGCCGCCGCCAGCAGCCTGGAGCGCAGGATACGCATCGCCTGCTCCTTGTTCTGCAGCTGGCTCTTCTCGTTCTGGCAGGAGGCGACGACTCCGGTGGGCACGTGCGTGATGCGCACGGCGGAGTCGGTGGTGTTGACGGACTGGCCGCCGGGGCCGGAGGACCGGTACACGTCGATGCGCAGGTCGTTCGCGTTGATCTCGACGTCGACCTCCTCGGCCTCGGGCGTCACCAGGACGCCGGCGGCGGAGGTGTGGATCCGGCCCTGTGACTCCGTCGCGGGCACCCGCTGCACGCGGTGCACTCCGCCCTCGTACTTCAGTCGCGCCCAGACGCCCTGACCGGGTTCCGTCGCGCCCTGCCCGCCCTTGGTCTTCACCGCGACCTGGACGTCCTTGTAGCCGCCGAGCTCGGACTCGGTCGCGTCGATGATCTCGGTCTTCCAGCCCACGCGCTCGGCGTAGCGCAGGTACATCCGCAGCAGGTCGCCCGCGAACAGGGCCGACTCGTCGCCGCCCGCGCCCGCCTTGATCTCGAGGATGACGTCCTTGTCGTCGGACGGGTCCCGGGGCACGAGCAGCAGCCGCAGCTTCTCGGTCAGCTCCTCGCGCTGCTTCTCCAGCTCCTTGACCTCGGCGGCGAAGTCCGGGTCGGAGGCGGCGAACTCGCGCGCGGTCTCGACGTCGTCGCCGGTCTGCTTCCAGGAGCGGTACGTGCCGACGATGGGGGTGAGCTCGGCGTAGCGCTTGTTCAGCTTGCGCGCGTTGGCCTGGTCGGCGTGGACCGACGGGTCGGCGAGCTTCTTCTCCAGGTCGGCGTGCTCTCCGAGCAACTCCTCGACGGCCTCGAACATGGTGGGCTCCTGAATGACGTACGTGGGGGAAGGGCGGGCGACCAAAAACGCCGGTCCCGGCGTGTCCCGGGCGGGGACACTGCCGTGGACCGGCGAAGAGGGGCTCGCTACTTCTTGGAGCCGGCGGCGGCCTTGCCGAAGCGGGCCTCGAAGCGGGCCACACGGCCACCGGTGTCGAGGATCTTCTGCTTGCCCGTGTAGAACGGGTGGCACTCGGAGCAGACGTCGGCGCGGATGGCACCGCTTCCGATCGTGCTGCGGGTGGTGAACGACGCGCCACAGGTGCAGCTGACCTGCGTCTCGACGTACTCGGGGTGGATGTCGCGCTTCAAGGTGTCTCCTAGTTTCGGGAGGGCGCCGGGTCGCTGCCGCGGGATGCGGCAGACGTGAACCGGAGCCGACGTACCAGTCTGCCAGCACTGGCCGTATCCCCCAAAACCGGGGGGCGGGGCGATCTATTCCCCGGGGGTCCACGGCGCCCGGGGCGGGCGGACCCGCGCCGCTACGGCGAGGTCACGACCCCGGCCGCCTCGCCGCTGGCGTTGCCCTCGGTGGCGGCCTTCGGGACGGGCCGGTCGTTCTTCAGGGCCGTCCACACCTGCTCGGCCTTCGTCTCGGAGACCAGGACGCGGTTGAGGTTGGACGGGTCGTACCGGACCGGCATCGTCACCATGGTCATGTCGTCGGCGCCGATGCCCTTGAGGCCGCCCGCGAAGGACATCAGGGAGTTCAGCGACCCGAGGTGGGAGTCGGTGGTGACGGCCTTGGTGGCGGTGTCGGCGAGGTCGTACAGCTTGGCGCCGCCGGAGAGCAGACCGATGTGCTTGACCTGCTCGACCAGGGCCTTGAGGAAGGCCTGCTGGAGCTGGATGCGGCCGAGGTCGGAGCCGTCGCCCACGCCGTGCCGGGTGCGGACCAGGCCGAGCGCCTGGCCGCCGGTGAGCGTGTGGGCGCCCGCGCCGAGCCGCAGATGGCTCTCGGGGTCGTCGATCGCCTTGGTGGTGGTGACCTGGACGCCGCCGAGTTCGTCCACGAGCTTCTCGAATCCGGCGAAGTCGACTTCCAGGTAGTGGTCCATGCGGATGCCGCTCATCGCCTCGACCGTCTTGACCGCGCAGGCCGCGCCGCCCGTCGAGTACGCCGAGTTGAACATCACGTCGGACGCGGCGGGGTGCGCGCCGCCCTTGGCGTCCGTGCAGGCGGGCCGGTCGATGAGGGTGTCGCGCGGTATGGAGACCACGCCGGCCCTCTTGTGGCCTTCGTAGACGTGCACGACCATCGCGGTGTCGGAACGGGCGCTGCCGTCGTCCGCGCCGCCGCCGAGCTTCTTGTTCGCGCCGGAGCGGCTGTCCGAGCCCAGGACGAGGATGTTCTCCGAGCCGTTGTCGACCTTGGCGGGCCGCGACGTGCCCAGCGCATGGTCGATGTCGACGCTCTTGATGTTGCCGTTGAGCGTGAAGTACAGGTATCCCGCTCCGGTGCCGCCCAGCACGAGGACGCCCGCGGCGCTCCACGCGGCGATCAGCAGGCCTTTGCGTCGGTCGCCGCGCTGCCTGCGGTGGCGCGGACCGCGCCGACCGTCATGGCCGCGCCGACCGCCCGGACCGCTGCGGTCGGCTGCCCCGTTCGTCGTGCCGGCCTCACCCGGTGTGCCGGGCTCCGGCGTGCTCTCGGCAGACATGTGCTCCTCTGTTCTCGTGGAACCTCACCATCGTCGCCCCGTCAGGGCAGACGGGATAACTCGGGACAGGGTTGCACGACGCTCTGTGCACGAAACGGGGCGCACCGAGCACGGAACGTGATCGCAGGTGAGGGCCGAGTACGGCTCCCACCTGCGATTTCGCGAGGCTTCAGCCGAAGATGTCGTACTGCTTGAACGTCGTCCCGAGTGACACCCTTGTGGCAAAGATCGCACTCGTGGGCTTTCCGGTGCCCTTGTACAGATAGAGCGTTCCGGCGGGCGTGCGGGCCAGCAGGTCGGCGATGCCGTCCCCGCTGACGTCGCCGACGGCTGCGACGGCGTTGTACGTCGCGGTGCTCCAGGCGGCGACCTTGACGCGGGCCGCGAAGGCGGAGGCGGCGGCGCCGTTGCCCCGGTACAGGTAGACCGCGCCGGTGCTCTTGTTGCGGGCGATCAGGTCCGCCCTGCCGTCGGCGGTGAAGTCGCCGTGTCCGCGCAGGACGTCGTACTGGTTCCAGCCCGTGCCGTTCTTGACGCGCGCCGCGAAGGAGCCGGCGCCGTTGCCCGGGTAGACCCACAGGACGCCTGCCGAGTCGACGGACACCAGGTCGGGAAGCCAGTCGCCCGTGACGTCGCCGGGGGCGACGATCTGGGTGCGGGTCTTCCAGTTGTCCGCGATCAGCTTGGTCGCCCAGGTGCCGCTGGAGGGCACGTAGTGCTTCCAGAAGACGTCGCCGTCGGAGGCGCGCCGCAGGACGAGGTCCTGGACGCCGTCGCGGTCCAGGTCGGTCTGCAGGACGAGGTTGAAGCCGCTCCAGGTGCCCCAGGACTCCCGGGAGCCCAGCGAGGCGCCCTTGGAGTCCATCTCGTACCCGGTCTTGGTGGACGCGGTGCGCGCCCACAGGTCGGCCAGGTGGTCGCCGCTGAGGTTGGCGTCGTCGACGCGCGGGTAGGCGCTGCCGACGTACGCGGAGACCTTGCTGAAGACGCTGTACGCGCCGCTCTCGACGCAGTTGGTGACGCCCCAGGAGACGACGCCCACGATCCTGTCCTGACCTGCGGCGTTGCGCACGATCAGCGGCCCGCCGGAGTCGCCGTTGCAGGCGGAGACAGTGCCCGCGTCGACGCCGGTGGCGGGCGTGCCCGCGCACACCATGTGGCCCTTGCGGTAGTCGGCGCCGTAGTAGTCCGAGCAGGCGGCGTCCGACTTCATCGGCAGCACGGCCGTCTTCAGCGTCTCGGAGAGGTCGTCCGTGGCGGAGGTGGTCCGGCCCCAGCCGTACAGCGTGGCCTTCGTGCCGGACGCGTACGAGGCGGTGTCCGTGCTCGTCGTCATCTTGATCGGCGTGGCCCTGACCGGCGTCTCCAGGGTCAGCACGGCGATGTCGTTGTCGATGGTCGTGGCGCTGTAGGACGGGTGGTTCCACTGCCGGCGGACGTAGGCGCCGGTCCCGCCGTGCAGGCTGCCGTCGTCGGACATCAGCTGGGTGCTGCCGGTGACGACATAGCCGTGGGCCTGCCAGTTGTAGCCCTTGACGCAGTGCGCGGCGGTGAGGATCTTCGTCGGCGAGACGACCGAGCCGCCGCAGAAGAAGCCGACGTCGTCGGAGGTGGTGCTGGTGCCCCGGTCGTCGCCGTACCAGAGCTGGGCCATCCACGGGGCCCGGGCCACGGTCGTCGTCGTACCGCCGATGATCTTCGGGTCGACCCTGGTGGCGCCGACGCTCGTGCGCCCGCTGAGGGAGGCCTTCGCGGCCTGTCCCGGCGTCTCGTCGCCGTTGACCGCGACGTCGATCAGCTTCCGCAGCTCCTTGGCCGACTTCGTCGCGGCCGTGGCGGGCGCCGGAGCCGTCTCGGCGGCGTGCGCGGACGACAGGAACAGGGCGCCGGCGACGGCCGCCGCCAGACCTGCCGCGGCGACGGGCAGGGCGATCCGTATCCGGCGTCTGTGCCGGCCGCCGCCCCCGGACATGGGTATACCCACGCGAGTCCCCCCTCAGGGATCAGGATGGTGGAAGAGCGAGATCGTATCCCGCCCGTGAAACGCGGATCAGGGCCGCCCCGGCGTGCGGGGACGGCCCTGATCCGATGTCGGGGCTACGACGTCAGTCGTTGTTGTTGCCCGGCGACGGCGTCGTCTTCTGGATCTGCATCAGGAACTCGCCGTTCGACTTCGTCTGCTTCATCTTGTCCAGGAGCAGCTCGATCGCCTGCTGCTGGTCGAGCGCGTGCAGCACTCGGCGCAGCTTCCAGGTGACCGCGAGCTCGTCGTTGCCGAGCAGGATCTCTTCCTTGCGGGTGCCGGACGCGTCCACGTCCACCGCCGGGAAGATGCGCTTGTCGGCGAGCTTGCGGTCGAGCTTGAGCTCGGCGTTGCCGGTGCCCTTGAACTCCTCGAAGATCACCTCGTCCATGCGGGACCCGGTGTCGACCAGCGCGGTGGCGAGGATGGTCAGCGAGCCGCCGTCCTCGATGTTGCGGGCCGCACCGAAGAAGCGCTTCGGCGGGTACAGGGCCGTCGAGTCGACGCCGCCGGACAGGATGCGGCCGGAGGCCGGGGCGGCGAGGTTGTACGCACGGCCCAGACGCGTGATCGAGTCGAGCAGCACGACGACGTCGTGGCCCAGTTCCACCAGACGCTTGGCCCGCTCGATGGCGAGCTCGGCGACCGTGGTGTGGTCCTCGGCCGGACGGTCGAAGGTCGAGGAGATGACCTCGCCCTTGACCGACCGCTGCATGTCGGTGACCTCTTCGGGACGCTCGTCGACCAGGACGACCATCAGGTGGCACTCGGGGTTGTTGTGCGTGATCGCGTTGGCGATCGCCTGCATGATCATGGTCTTGCCGGTCTTCGGCGGGGCCACGATCAGACCGCGCTGGCCCTTGCCGATCGGCGCGACGAGGTCGATGATGCGCGTGGTCAGGACGCCCGGGTCGGTCTCCAGACGGAGCCGGTCCTGCGGGTACAGCGGCGTCAGCTTGTTGAACTCGGGGCGTCCGCGCCCGGATTCGGGAGCCATGCCGTTCTGCGAGTCCAGGCGGACGAGCGCGTTGAACTTCTCGCGGCGCTCCCCGTCCTTCGGCTGACGGACGGCGCCGGTGACGTGGTCGCCCTTGCGCAGACCGTTCTTGCGGACCTGGGCGAGCGAGACGTACACGTCGTTCGGGCCCGGCAGGTAGCCGGAGGTCCGGATGAACGCGTAGTTGTCGAGGATGTCCAGGATGCCCGCGACGGGGATCAGCACGTCGTCGTCGGCGAGCTGCGGCTCGGGGGCGCCGATCTCGTCGCGCCCGCGGCGGCCCCGGCGGTCGCGGTAGCGGCCGCGACGGCCACGCCGGCCGTCGCCGAACTCGTCGTCGTCCTGCGGGCCGTTGTCGCGCTGCTGGCCCTGACGGCCGCCGCCCTGCTGCTGGCCCTGCTGGCCGCCGCGCTGCTGCTGGCCGCCCTGCTGGTCGTCGCTCTTGCGACGGTCGCCGCGCTCGCCGCGGTCACCGCGCTCGCCACGGTCGCGGCCGCGCTCACGGCGGTCGCGGCGACGGCCCTCGCCGCCGTCGGCGTCGCTCTTGGCGTCACCGTGCGGCTGGGCCTGGGCCTGCGCGTCGGCCTGGGCCGGCGCGGGCGTCTCGGCCTTCGGCGCGCTCTTGGCCTCTGCGGCGACCGTCTCCGGGCTGCCCGCGTCGGCGGTGGCACGACGGCGACGGCGCTCGGTGGGCGCGTCGGCTCCCCCGCTCTCGGCTTCGCTCGAGCGGGCGGTGCCCCCAGCCGGCTGGCCGGGAATCTCGATCTGCTGCTGGGCCACGGCCTTCTCGGCGGCCTCGGCCGGGGCGGCGTCCGCCTTCCTGTCGGCGGCCTCTCCCGTGCGGGCCTTGGAGGCGGCGCGGCGCTTGGGCTTGGCCTCGGCGGCCGGGTCCTCGGCCTTGGCCGGGGCGCCGCCGCCTCCCGCCTGCGCCTCCTTGATGACCTCGATCAGCTGGCTCTTGCGCATCCGCGCGGTGCCCTTGATGCCGAGGCCGGATGCGACCTGCTGCAGCTCGGCCAGCACCATGCCCTCGAGGCCGGTACCGCGGCGTCGCCGGGAGCCTGCACCGGTGGCAGGCGCGGAGGCGTCCGTGGCGGGCGCGGCAGCGGTCTCCTCGACACGTGCGCCCATCAGATCGGTGGTGTCGCTCACGAAGGGTCCTTCCCTGGAGCGGACGTCGGCCTGTCTGGCTCGGCGACCGTTTGTGCTGTCCGACTTCGGTCCTTGCTGAGGCGAAGCCGGGGCGGTGGTCCGCCTCATGCGGCGGAAGAGAATTTGCTGGTGATGGCGCTTCCCCGACGAGTCGTGACACCCAGTGTCACGTGGCGTGGTCAAGCACCGATTCCGGAGCTCCCCCAGAGGGGGTACCCCCACTTGCGGACCGTTCAGCGTCGTTGCACGGCGTACTGCCCAGGTACGACGTACGGAACGCAGTGCGGCTTGGGGAGCTCCCGGAAGAATGTCTGTCCCGAAGCGGGACACGAAGCACCTCGCCGTGGTGGGGTCGGGTGCAGACTTGAGGTTAACACTACCGGATCCAACAAACATTCCCCCTCTCGAAATCCGGCAACCGAGCGCTTTTAAATGTCGCCGGAGGGCGCAAGAGGCAGCACGCACGCCCCTTGCAGGTCCATGGCCAGGCGATTCGCGGCCCAGTCCGCGCCGGCCGAGGACTCGATCTTGTCGGCGGTGTCCGCGTCGGCCAGCGCCATCACGGTCGGTCCGGCGCCGGAGATGACGGCCGGGATCCCGTCGGCACGCAGCCGCTCCACCAGCGCGGCGCTCTCCGGCATCGCCGGCGCGCGGTACTCCTGGTGCAGACGGTCCTCGGTGGCGGGCAGCAGGAGCTCGGGACGCCGGGTGAGGGCTTCGACGAGCAGTGCGGCCCGGCCGGCGTTGGCCGCCGCGTCGACGTGCGGGACGGAGCGCGGGAGCAGGCCCCGCGCGGTCTCGGTGAGGACCGGCTTCCCGGGCACGAAAACCACCGGAACGATGGAATCGGCGGGCTCCGTCCTGATCGCACGCGCCGCGCCGGCCTCCATCCAGGACAGGGTGAAACCGCCGAGCAGACAGGCCGCCACGTTGTCCGGGTGGCCCTCGATCTCGGTCGCGAGCTCGAGCAGCGCGGCGTCGTCGAGCCTGCTCTCGCCGCCTATGGTCACCGCGCGCGCGGCGACGATGCCCGCGCAGATGGCGGCGGAGGAGGAGCCGAGGCCCCGGCCGTGCGGGATGCGGTTGGCGCAGACGATCTCCAGTCCGCGCGGCTGGCCGCCGAGGACGTCGAAGGCGGTGCGCAGGGAACGGACGAGCAGGTGCGTCTCGTCACGCGGCAGCGTCTCGCTGCCCTCGCCCGCGATGTCGATGTGCAGCCCGGAGTCGGCCACCCGGACGACGACGTCGTCGTAGAGCCCCAGCGCGAGGCCGAAGGCGTCGAAACCCGGGCCGAGGTTGGCGCTGGTGGCGGGAACGCGCACGCGCACGGGGGCGGCACGGAAGGCGGGACCGGCCATCTTGCGATGACTCTCCTTGAGCTGCGGGGCTGTCGAATGAGATGCGCTACGTACTGGGGGACCCTGCCGCCGCTACGGCGACGCGGCACCGCGGCATATGCGGCGGGCGGGTTCGGTACAGCCTATCGAAGGAAGGTTCTGCGGCGACATAGGGCGCACAGGAGGCGCACGATGCGTGTCGTAAGCCCCCTGTGCACCCCTGATGGGGAAGTCCCGTCGGGGTCTCTCGACGACTCGCCGTCAGCCCGCCGCCGGACCGTCGTCAGGCGGCTGTCGGACTGCCTTCAGGCTGCTGCCGGGCCGCTGCCATGACGCCGCCGGGTCGTGCCGGGGTCTTCGCCGAGGTCTCGGCCCGCATACCGCCCGGTGGGTGTTCCTGGCGGAAGCGGTGTCGCCGGCGTTTCCAGTCGTCCTGGTGTTCCCGGTGTTACCCGTGTTGCCGACCGTTTCCCGTGTTCCCGGCGTTTCCCCTGTTCCCGGTGTTTCCGGGCGGGTGGGCCGCCGTGCCTCCGTCGGCCGGCGGGCGCCCGTGGGCCGCCCGCCGGTCGGTGGAGGAGTCGGTTACGCGAGTCCGAGGCGTTCGGCCGCCGTGACCGCGTCGACCGGGACGGTGACGGGCTGCGGGGCGCCGGCCACGGCCCAGTCGGGGTCCTTGAGGCCGTTGCCGGTGACGGTGCAGACGATGCGCTGGCCGGGGTCGACCAGACCCTGCTCGGCGGCCTTCAGCAGACCGGCCACCGAAGCGGCGGACGCGGGCTCCACGAAGACGCCCTCCTGAGCCGCCAACAGCCGGTAGGCACGCAGGATCTCACGGTCCGTCACCTCGTCGATGCGGCCGCCGGACTCCTCCTGCGCCGCCAGCGCGTACTTCCAGGAGGCGGGGTTGCCGATACGGATCGCGGTGGCGACGGTCGACGGGTCCTTGACGATCTCGCCGCGCACGATCGGAGCGCTGCCGGAGGCCTGGTAGCCCCACATGCGCGGCGTCTGGGCGGCGATCTTGTCGGCGGCGTACTCCTGGTACCCCTTCCAGTACGCGGTGATGTTGCCCGCGTTGCCGACCGGCAGGACGTGGATGTCGGGGGCGTCGCCGAGCATGTCGACGATCTCGAAGGCGGCCGTCTTCTGCCCCTCGATGCGCACCGGGTTCACCGAATTGACCAGCGCCACCGGGTAGTTGTCGCTCAGCGAGCGCGCGAGGGTGAGGCAGTCGTCGAAGTTGCCGTCGACCTGGAGGATCTTCGCGCCGTGGACGAGGGCCTGCCCCATCTTGCCGAGCGCGATCTTGCCGCGCGGCACGAGCACGGCCGAGACCATGCCCGCGCGGACGGCGTAGGCGGCCGCGGAGGCAGAGGTGTTGCCCGTTGAGGCACAGATGACTGCCTGCGCGCCCTCCTCCTTGGCCCGCGTGATCGCCATCGTCATGCCGCGGTCCTTGAAGGACCCCGTCGGGTTGGCGCCCTCCACCTTGAGGTGGACCTCGCAGCCCGTGCGCTCGGAGAGCACCTGCGCGGGCACGAGCGGCGTGCCGCCCTCGCGGAGCGTCACGACCGGCGTGCTGTCGGATACCGGCAGCCGGTCCCGGTACTCCTCGATGATTCCGCGCCACTGGTGGGTCATTGGTTACTCTCCTTCAACCCGCATGATGCTGGCGACACCCCGCACGGTGTCGAGCTTGCGCAGCGCCTCGACGGTCCCGGTGAGGGAGGCGTCGGACGCGCGGTGGGTGACGACGACGAGAGAGGCCTCGCCGTCGCTGTCCTGCCGTCCCTGCTGGCGCACCGTATCGATGGACACCCCGTGCTCGGCGAACACGGTCGCCACCTGGGCGAGAACGCCCGGTTTGTCGGCGACGTCCAGACTGATGTGGTAGCGCGTGACGACATCGCCCATGGGCGACACCGGCAGGGCGGCATACGCCGACTCGCCGGGCCCCGTCGCCCCGCTGAGCCGGTTGCGGCAGACGGCGACGAGGTCGCCGAGCACGGCGGAGGCGGTGGGTGCACCGCCGGCGCCGGGGCCGTAGAACATGAGCTGGCCGGCCGCGTCAGACTCGACGAACACGGCGTTGTAGGCGCCGCGGACCGAGGCGAGCGGGTGGCTCAGCGGAATCATGGCGGGGTGCACCCGCGCGGTCACGGAGCCCCCGTCGGCCGCCCGCTCGCAGATGGCGAGCAGCTTGATGGTGCAGCCCATCTCCCGGGCGGAGGCGAAGTCGGCCGACGTCACCTCGGTCATGCCCTCGCGGTAGACGTCGTCGAGGCGCACGCGCGTGTGGAAGGCGATCCCGGCGAGGATGGCGGCCTTGGCGGCCGCGTCGAAGGCCTCGACGTCGGCGGTCGGGTCGGCCTCGGCGTACCCGAGGGCGGTGGCCTCGTCGAGGGCCTCCTGGTAGCCGGCGCCCGTGGAGTCCATCTTGTCGAGGATGAAGTTGGTGGTGCCGTTCACGATGCCGAGCACCCGGTTCACCTTGTCGCCGGCGAGGGACTCGCGCAGCGGCCGGATCAGCGGGATGGCGCCGGCGACGGCGGCCTCGTAGTAGAGGTCCTTGCCGTGCTCGTCGGCGGCGGCGTGCAGCGCGGCGCCGTCCTGGGCGAGCAGCGCCTTGTTGGCGGAGACGACGGAGGCGCCGTGCTCGAACGCGGCGGTGATGAGCGTGCGGGCCGGCTCGATGCCGCCGATGACCTCGACGACGACGTCGATGTCCCCGCGTTTGACGAGGGCGGTGGCGTCAGTGGTGACGAGGGCGGGATCGATGCCCTCGCGGACCCTCGAGGGCCGTCGCACGGCGACACCGGCGAGCTCCACGGGAGCGCCGATCCGCGCGGCGAGGTCGTCGGCGTGCGTCGTCATGATGCGCGCCACCTCTGAGCCGACCACTCCACAGCCCAGCAGCGCCACCTTCAGCGGACGCGTACGCATCATCCGACCTCGTTTCCTGAATACCGTCTACGGCTGTTTCCGGTTGGTTCAGTCTCACTCACCGGACCGGGGTTTCTATCCCTGGTCCGGATCGTGAGACATGTATTTCATTTTCGCAGAGGCGGCAGACAGGAGATCTTCCGTCCTTTCCTCTCCGCCGCCCCATTCTCCTTCGCGGCGCCGGTTTCCCGGCCGGCCGCTCAGCCCACGTCGAGCCGCAGCAGGTCCTCCTCCGTCTCCCTGCGCACGACGACCCTCGACTCCCCCTCGTGCACGACGACCACCGGCGGCCGCAGCACGTGGTTGTAGTTGCTGGCCATGGAACGGCAGTACGCCCCCGTCGCGGGGACGGCGACGAGGTCACCGGGCGCCAGGTCCGACGGCAGGAAGGCGTCCTTCACCACGATGTCCCCGCTCTCGCAGTGCTTGCCGACCACGCGCGCCAGCATCGGCTCGGCGTCGCTGGCACGCGAGACGAGCGCGACGCTGTACTCGGCGTCGTACAGCGCGGTGCGGATGTTGTCGGACATGCCGCCGTCGACGGAGACGTAGGTCCGCAGCCCGTCGAGCGGCTTGACGGTGCCCACCTCGTACAGCGTGAAGGCGGTGGGTCCGACGATCGCGCGGCCCGGCTCGACGGAGATGCGCGGGGTGCGCAGCCGTGCGGCCTCGCACTCCCGGGTGACGATCTCGGTCAGCGCCTTGGCGATCTCGTGCGGCTCGCGGGGGTCGTCGTCGCTGGTGTACGCGATGCCGAGACCGCCGCCGAGGTCGATCTCGGGCAGCTCGACGCCGTGCTCGTCCCTGATCACCTTGAGCAGCCCGACCACGCGGTGGGCGGCGACCTCGAACCCCGACATGTCGAAGATCTGCGACCCGATGTGCGAGTGGATCCCGACCAGCTCGAGTCCGTCGAGCTGCAGGGCGCGCCGCACCGCCTCGGCCGCCTGACCGCCGGCGAGCGGGATCCCGAACTTCTGGTCCTCGTGGGCGGTGGCGATGAACTCGTGCGTGTGGGCCTCGACGCCGACGGTGATGCGGATCTGGACCCGCTGGCGCTTGCCGAGGGACTGCGCGATGTGCGCGACCCGCACGATCTCCTGGAAGGAGTCGAGGACGATGCGCCCGACGCCGGACTCGACGGCCCGGCGGATCTCCTCCGTCGACTTGTTGTTGCCGTGGAAGGCGATGCGGTCGGCGGGCATGCCGGCCGACAGGGCGGTGGCCAGCTCGCCGCCGGAGCAGACGTCGAGGTTGAGCCCCTCCTCGTGCAGCCACCGCACGACGGCCCGGGACAGGAACGCCTTGCCGGCGTAGAACACGTCGGCGTCGTCGCCGAACGCGGTGCGCCAGGCGCGCGCCCGGCCACGGAAGTCCGCCTCGTCCAGGATGTAGGCGGGGGTGCCGTGCTGCTCGGCGAGGCTGAGGACGTCGACGCCGCCGACGGTCAGCACACCGTCGGCGTTGCGTGTGACGGTCTGCGCCCAGACCTTGCCGTCAAGGGTGTTCAGATCGGCGGGCGGCGCGGAGTAGTGGCCCTCGGGCAGGACGTCGGCGTGACGGGGCCCGGCGGGGTGGGCGGAACGGCTCATCTGGGCGTGCTCTCTCAGAGGTGATCGGGTGCGTCGATGCCGAGCAGGGACAGGCCGCCGGCCAGCACCGTCCCGGCGGCTTCGGCAAGCGCGAGCCGGGCACGGTGGGCGGCCGAGGGTTTCTCCTCACCACGGGGCAGGACGCCGGGAAGCAGGACGAGGGTCACGTCGGCCAGCGCGAGAAGGTGCCGGGCGAGACGGGAGGGAGCGCCGGCGTCGAGGCCGGGGGTGACCGGCTGCGGGACGTCGATCACGGCCGTGGCCAGGATGCGGGGGTAGTCCGCGAGAAGGGCGAGCAGGTCATGGTCTTCGGGGGCGGTGTTCGCGAGGGCGTCGCGCGGACCGGGGTCGGACCGGGGCCCGAACCCGAGATCGGCGGCGTTGCGACTCACGGCCCGGGTGCGGGCGTGCGCGTAACGGACGCGGAAGAGGGGATTGCTCTCCCGCTGGACCAGATGATCGGCGGTGATCCGGGGCCGGTCGTGCGGAGCCGGATGCAGCAGGGCCCAGCGTGCGGCGTCGGGCCCGAGCGGGGCGGGGTCCTCGGGGGCGGGCGCGGGCCGCAGGGTGACGGGCCCGTCGTGACTGATGTCGACGCGGCCGCCCTGCGCCCCGACGATCCGCGCGAGCGCGTCGGCGACGACCTCAGCCCGCACCTCGTACGGCACCCGCAGCGCGAACACCTGCCCGGCGAGCCTGTCGTCGTGCCCGTACCGCGGCCCCTCGGCGAGAACACGCCGGACGAGGACGGCGGCGGCGGAGCCGTCGAGGCGGAGGTTGAGGAACCCGGGCCCGGTGATCTCGACGCCGGCGACCCCTTCGGAGGCGGCCAGGTACGACCGCAGCACTTCGGCGACACGGAGCGGGGGCTGCCCGGCCGGGCGGGCGAGCTGCAGGGCGATGTTGGTGGCGTAGTCCCCACGCCCGCCGGGTCCCGGCGGCGCGACCACGGCACGTGCGGGAACGGCCACGCTGAGCTCCCCGGCCTCCACGGCACGACGCACCGCGCACAGCACGGTACGGGAGAGCTCGACGGGGGTCACGGCACAAGCGTAGGGGAGAAGGGGGGCGGGTATGCGAACCGGTTTCCGAGAGGTCCGCAATGTGGACGCCAGCACGGAGGGGGGCCGCGGGCGGCCGGGCGGGGATGGGGATGCTGGGTGCCGCCGGGGGCGGAGGGAGCCGCACGGAGTGCAGGGGGCGAGAAGCACAGCCCCAGGCACAGGCACAGGCACAGGCACGACTGCGCCATGCTCGCGCCATACTCGTCGAAACCCGGCCCCTTCAGGTCCCTACTGCGGTCATGCTTTCAGGTCCCTACTCGGTCATTGGCCCCGCGCCGGACCCGCCCCCCGTCCCGGCCCCCACGCCCTCCCCCGCGCCGCTCTCCCGATCCATCAAGGTCCGAATGAGCAGAACGAGTTCGGCGGGATCGAAGGGCTTGGCGAGGAACGCGTCGACACCGACCTCCAGACCGGCCTCCACCTCGTACTGCGTGCACGCACTGATGATGGCGAGCGGAAGATCGCGCGTCCGCGGATCGGTACGCAGTCGAGCGGCGGTACGCAGCCCGTCGAGCCGCGGCATGGCGACATCGAGGGTCACGAGATCGGGTCGCACCTGATGGACGACTTCCAGACACTCGACACCATCGGACGCGGTCACGACCTCGATGCCCTCCAGCTCGAGGTTGACCCTGATCAGCTGCCGGATGACCTTGTTGTCGTCGACAACAAGCACCCGGCCCGACGCGCCTGGCACACCTCGAGAGTAGGTCGGGACCGGCCACCGCGTCCGGGTTTTCCCCACTTCCACCCCTCGCGGGCGACGCTCCGGCCCGCGGAAACACGTTCATGAACACCCCGAGGGAGCTGGTAGTGTTCTACCCGTCGCCGCGAGCAAACAACTCCGGCCCGACACGCCCCCGTAGCTCAGGGGATAGAGCAACGGCCTCCGGAGCCGTGTGCGCAGGTTCGAATCCTGCCGGGGGCACTGCAGGCCAGAGGGCTAAAACGCCAACTGACCAGCGCAGATGCCAAAACGAAGTAACTGCAGCTATATGCAGCCGAGGGCCAGCGAAAGCAGCCGTAGGACGCACACTGCGGGACATACGCGGGATCGGACATTGGGTTACCAAACGCCCGATCCGCCACATAGCAAACGCCCCGAGGGTTCACCCCCGGGGCGTTCAGTGTGATCATCGTCACTCGTATTCGAGCAACAGATCCTCGATTCGTTTGTTGGCCACCACATGCCTCCCATGGAGACACTTCGCATACCGAGCCAACAGCACCTCCACGGTGTTTCCGGCTCGCTCTGCGACCTCCGTCGGATCGACTCCGGCGTTCAGCCACGTGGACAGCGCCGAGTGGCGCAGGTCGTACGGACGGTCCGCAAGTGGACTCGCGACGAGTTCCGGTGGCAGGCCAAGCTCTCGGGCCTCGGCCCACACGCGCGAGTAGGTCGAGGAGCCGACCAGTCCGCCTCGCTCGTTGAAGAAGAGTCGGCCGTCATCTGCCGTGCCGAACGTGTCGATGCTGTCGCGCCAGATGGCCACGAGGGCCGGCGGCAGAGGCGTCGGACGCACCTCCTCGGGATCGCGGTTCTTCAGCCCGCGGTCGTCGTGGACTTCGCCCGTCTTGGTCCACTTCTTCCCTGCCGTCGGTCTGGTCCGGTGGAGGTTCGCCAGCCCCCAGCCCTCCTCGGGGAGGTGGCAGTCCTGGACCGCGACGCCGACGGTCTCCGCCGGGCGCATCCCGGCGTAGTACATGCCAGCGAACATGCCCACCAGTCGTCTGCCCCTGGCTCGGTGGTAACCGCCCACGTACGACACAGCGCCGATCAGGTTGCCGGCCTGCTTCGGGTTCGCCACGACGCGGGGGTCAACGGCAACGATTCTTGACGGTTTCTGCATGGAAACCGAGTTGACGGGATTCTCGTCGAGCTTGCCCAGCTCCGTGGCGTAGTTGAGCGCGTTGACGAGGACCTTACGCTTGCGCTTGAAAGTTTCACTCGACGCCGCTTCTCCATCGAGTTTCAACTTGAGCGCTTCCAGCACTCCTCGCATAACTGCGGGCTTGGCCAGATCGGCAAGCGGCGGAGAATTTCTGGCCACCCAGTCGACCACGGCTCTGACCTCGGGCGGGATTTCGCGATCTTCCGGGCCGGGAAGAACGAATGCGCAGTCCCGAAGCGCCCGCTGCATTGCTGTATCCGTCGGCCGGCCGGGCCGCTTCGGCATGAGCGCCTTTGTGACACCCGTCAGCGCCTCATTGATCTCATCCCGATAGTTCGGCGCTGCATGCGGCCACTTCACCTTCAGATACTTCAAGGCGAAGGCGTACCAGGTGAGAGCCGGCGCCTTTTCCTCCATCGATGGAGGAAACCCTGTCTCTGTGTCGAACTGCTCCCCATTCTCCTGGGCCATGAGGAGTTGCGCGCGCAGCTTGTCGGCAAGCCCCTTAGTGCGACGTGAGCGGGATACCTCGCGCCCCGCCACGACCCAGCGCACCTCATAGGTGTCCTTGCCCTGGCGCTGCTTTACCCTAACGTCCCATATCCGAACGTCGGTCGTCTTCAAGCTGCGGCTTCCTCTCTCTCATGCAGCCATTCCATAAATACGCTCCGCCAGACGCGCAACTCGCCGTTCGGGAGCTTCAGTACCGCAGGTCCCGTGCCCATCTCTCGCCACCGATAGAAAGTTCGGCGGGAAGTCCCTTTGAGCTCCGCCAGCACCTCGGGGACAGTCATCAACTCGTCACCTTTATCGCCCTTCCTCACTCAGCGCCTCCCGCGCCGAGCCGCCAAGAATCGAAGCGCCGCTGTGCAGCAGCCGGTACGCCATCAGGCACGAAGAAGCTTTGCGGCCAGTGCGCACGACTCGGTTTTTGGGCAGGGGGTATCACGAAAGGGCGCATGAGGGTTCCTTACGAGGTGGCGCAGAATCCACCGCGCTGCGGCGGGCGAATGACCGTTTGGCGCGGTTGGTGCCTTTCTTGGATTCACGGGGTCTGGTCCTGCGCGCTGAACAGGCGCTAGACGACGTCTGGGCACCAGGACGGCGCTGTCCGCTCCAGGTCCACCGCCAAGTAGCCGGTGCGAACGACATCAATACTCCGGACGATCGCCGGTTTGGCTAACCGGCGATCGTCGGCTATGTTGCGCGCCGCCCGCACAAGGAAGTCTCCGGACACTCCTGGAGGAGAAGCTCAGGAGACCAGCCGGTACGACCAGAGACCGAAGGGCGCGCCGTCCGTCACGACTACCAGGAGCCCATTGTCAGAGAGCCGGTCGAGGCTGCGAGCCACGACGCACTCGGGAGCACCAAGGGCTCGGGAGACGTGTCGGGGTGCGGCTCCGGGGTGTGTCGCGATGTGCGCGAGCACCGCTCGCTTCCGGCGGTAGCCGCGTGCAGCAAGTCCTCGCCGAACAGCCTGGTCGCACAGGGCTGTAGAGACGGCGCCGTAGTCGCCTCGCTGCTGTGTGGTCGCGTTCAGGGCGCCAAGCGCCAAGCGGATGGGAGAAGTGAAACAGGCGGATCGGAGAGCGGCATTCGACATGTACTCCTGGGGGCGGGATCTCTGCGACGAGGCCGAGCAGCACGAGGTACCAGCTACCGTTATGGCCGACCTGTCTGTTGGTCGGCCCGGAGGCCCGCCTGCTGACCTGGTGTTTCCGGGACGTTGTACGTTGACATGATCCCGGACCACGTTCCAGTGTCTTGGGGCTCTTTCTCGTCTGCCGTGGGCGAATCCGGCGGGAGACTGTCCTTTGACAGCCAACTCAGTCCGGTCGAAAGCTCCTGACCTGCGACCCTGCGACGACTGGATTGACTGTCAAAGCCCCCGCGGTATCGAAGCGCAGCAGGTTGAGTCCGCTGACCTGGGACGACTCGGTTGGATGGCAAGGATCGGCGTCGACTGGGTTCGCTGTCGAAGGACAGAGACGCCCAGCACTGCGACGGCTGTGGCTGGGCTTATCCGGCATCGCAGGTCTCCCTCGCCCTGATCGCGTAAGGGCTGGGCGATCTCATCGATGGCAGCTTGGTCGCCACCGGCCCGGCCACGCCACCTCGGCTTGGCGGAGGTCCGCCCTCAGCCCGACGACGGATGCTTGGACCTGCGCGTGGGTAGCGGATTCACCGAAGGCAGCGTAGCCGCGGCAAGCAGTGCCACTCGCCGCCCAGGGGGGTGACGCCGCGTGAGAGCCAGCGCGGATCCGACTTCACGGAGGGTGCGTACAGGCGTCCACTGCCGAGAGCGCGCTGAAGAGGTCGGAAAACGGCCTCTCTGCCCCGACCCCAGGTCGATTGTCAGTGGCGTCTGTCAGGGTATGTGCAATGCGTGGCGAGACGAGGGGCGGCATAGGTGTTTCAGCGTGATGACTCGGGAGTCGCCGAGTCATTCGATCTTGATTCGTTGACGGTGGGTGACCGCCTGCGCCTGTTCAATTTCACGCAGCGTGATGATCCTTTGGCATATCTGTGGGTGCTGCGGGCGATGAACGTGCTCCGGGCCGTTCACCAGCTGCAGGTCCACCCCGACGACGTGGCGAACGCACTGAGCGAGCTCGCGGTAGCGCACGATGAGGTGCCGTCCGCCGCGGACTTGAACCTGCGGGGCATGCTCGACAACCTCTCCTCGGACACTGAGCAGGTTCTCTACCGGGTGGAAGACCCGTTGCGTTGCGGCAATCTGGCCGCGTACCGAAACCGGCAGTCGGTCTACCAGTTCACGGAGATCGGCTACCGCGTCTACTGCGCGGTGGAAGAGGTCATCGGCTCCCGGGTACAGGACGCGAACCTGTCGCGGCTGGTGTTCGCCGACATCCTGGCGGACTTCAAGGCGCTGGCGAGTGCGAACCGGGAGGGCGACCAGGACGAGGTGTATCGCAAGCTCGCCCGGCTGGACAACGTGCTGGAGGACATGACGCAGCGGGCGGCACGCTTCTACCTGACCCTCAACGATGTGGCGCGTACGACGGACGTCTCCCCTGAGACGTTCCTGCGGTACAAGCACGCGCTGCTGGCGCACATGAGTGAGTTCACGGCAGAGCTGGAGCGTTACGCGCCCCGGCTGGCCGAGGCCGTGTACGAGGTGGAAGACAGCGGGGTGGAGACGCTGTTGGAGCGGGCCGCCGCGGTGGATGAACGGCCGATGATGCGGCCGGCCGCGCGGCTTGAGGACTGGCGGCGGCGGTGGATGGGGCTGCGCCAGTGGTTCTTGGCCGACAGCCGTGGGGAGACGAGGGCCGCTCAGCTGCAAGGCGCCACTCGCACTGCCATCTCCGGGGTGATTGCCCTGCTGCGGCAGGTGACGGAGTCACGCCGAGGTGGGGTGAGCCGGACCACCCAGCTGCGGCATCTGGCCGCCTGGGCTGCGGCTGCGCCGGACGAGCAGGCGGCGAACGCGCTGGTGTCCGCCGCTTTCGACTTGCGTTCGGTGCGGCATCTGTCGGGTGCCCACGACGACGATGACCAGATTTCGCCGCGGGCGACGTGGTGGGATGCGCCTGGTGTGGAGATCAGCGTCAGCCTGTTCCGGCATGGCAAGCGGCCTGCGCCGGGCGGGCCTCAGCCGATCCGGACGCCTCGTGGCGCGCACGCCCGGCTGCGAGAGCAGCAGCTGGCGGCTCGGGCCGCGGACCGGGAGGCCGCCACGGATCTCCTGGACCGCGGTCCCCACGACCGGGTGCTGAGCGAGGCGGAGACCCGAGCCGTGCTCAAGCTGCTGACCCGTGCCCTCCAGGCACGAACCGTCGTCGCGGGACGGCTGCGTTCGGGTACCGGCAGCAGCGACGTGCTGACGCTGCGTCTGGTCCCGAACGAGCGCGGCAGCCGGCTGCGGACCGAGACCGGCACACTGCACCTGCCCGGCTTCGCCCTGGAGATCAAGCCCCACGGTGCGATGCGCCGGCGCCGAACGGAGAAGCCCTGATGCCCGCCCATCGCGTCGCCTCCTCGGTGGAGCCTGCGGACCTCGGCTCGTACCAGCAGGCTGCCCGGCTCATGCTGTTGCACGGCGTCGTCACCGAGAGCTACCCCCGAGCCAAGGCGCTCGCTCTGGTGCTGCAGTGGTCAGAGGAACTGGCCAAGGACTTCCGTGACTTGTTCGGATACTCCTTGCAGACCAGCGCCCGGCACGCACGGCTGCTGAGGCGGCTGGACGCGTTCGATGCCAGCCAGGCGTTCCTCACGGTGAAGAGCAAGAGGCCGTTCGACCGGCGGCGTCTGGCCTACCTGTGCCTGATCCTGGCGTGCTTGCACCGATCACGCATCGAGATCAACCTCGCCGATCTCGTCAAGCTGCTCACTCCGTCCGCCAACGCGATCGAGCACCTGGGCTTCGATGCGACCGCGCCGGGACACAAGGACGCGGTCGTGGATGTGATGGACTGGCTTGTCGACCGGGGTGCGCTGCGGATCTCCGATGGTTCTATGGAGGACTGGGCCCGTGACCACGACCGCGGCGATGCGCTGTTCGACATCGACCACGACACCTGCGCGGCGCTTTTCAGGCCGAACAAGCCGCTGCAGCACCTGGTCAGCGCTGCCGGCCTGCTGGACACCCCGACCGCCGGCACCGGACGTGACCCTCGTCGGCGGTTTGCTGCCCAGCGAGCTCGCCGACTGCTGATCGAGTATCCGGTGGTGTATTTCAGCGACACCGACGCGGAGACGGCGATTGCGCTGCGCCAGCCCACCCTGGCGGAGGACATCGCACGGCTGACCGGATTGCCGGTCGAGCGCCGCGCAGAGGGGATCATGCTCGTCGACACGACAGGGCACTTCACTGACAAGCGATTCCCCGGCCGCGGCGGGGCGGTCAACCGCACGGCCGGGCTGATGCTCGCGAAGATCGCGGACTTGCGGGAAGACCCGGACCGGGCCGCCAGTCTTCAGTACCTCCTGCCCGCCGGACCAGGGGAGGAACAAACGGACCTGCTGAGCCGCATCGACATGGCTCTGCCGCAGGCCGGCACGCTCGCAGCCTTGGCGCAGGACCCACATGCGGACGCTGGCTGGCACGCGGACGATGCCGATCCGGACGTGCCGGTGCATGAAGGGCAGACGGGCCTGCCTTTCGTGGAACACGGCACGTTGGAGCAGATGATCAACGAGCTCTACGAAGAGTTCGGCCCCTCCTCCTTCACCAACAAGTGGCAGGCCGACCCCGGCGGCCTGCTGGCAGAAGCGGTCGCGCTCCTGGCCGACCTGCGTCTGGTCCACACCGTCCCCGGCGGGATCCTGGTCCGGCCCGCGGCCGGCCGCTACCGCAACATCACCGCCGTCCTGCCGCGCCCCGCGCACGGCCAGTTCGCTCTCGACTTCCCCCTTGAGGACACCTCTCGATGACTCTCATCCCCCACTCCCGCGCCGCTGACGAGTCGGAGGTTCGCTTCAAGCCCACCCGCGCCGGGGTGATCGGCCTGTGGGACTACACCGACGAGGAGTTCGTCTTCGCCGATGGCCGACTGGTCCTGCGGGGGCACAACGGCTCCGGCAAGACCAAGGCCCTCGAAGTGCTCTTCCCCCTCGTGCTGGACGGTGTCCTCGACGCACGGCGTCTTGATCCGTTCAGCGGCGAGGAGCGGACCATGAAGTCGAACCTGCTCTACAAGGGGCAGGAGTCCGCCTACGGCTACGTGTGGATGGAGTTCGCCCGCACCGCCCCGGACGGGGAGGTCCTCGAAGCCGTCACCGTGGGGATCGGCATGCGGGTGACCAAGGCGATGTCCACACCCGCGCGCTTCTTCTTCGTCACCGACGGCCGAGTCGGCATCGACTTCGGCCTGCTGGACGGCGCCTCGCGCCCGCTGCGGGAGAAGGCCCTGGAGACGCTGCTGGGCAAGAAAGCCATCTTCAATACGGCGGAGGCATATCGGGAAAAGATCGATGACCGGCTGTTCGGGCTGGGCCGTGAGCGCTACAGCCAGCTGGTCAACCTTCTGCTCCAGCTGCGGCGCCCGCTGCTGGCCAAGGATCTTGACCCGGTCAAGCTGTCCGACACCCTTACCGCCGGCCTGCGCCCCGTCGACGATGACCTCATCCTGCAGGCCGCCCGCGACTTCGAGAACCTCGCCGAGATCCAGGCGCTCCTCAACGCCTTGACGGGGGCGGATACCGCGGTCCGTAACTTCCTGCGTGAGTACACCACTTACCTGCGCGCCCATGCCCGTGACCGCGTCGACCAGGTCACCGTGCGCATCCAGGACACGGCCGCCCAGTGCGAGAAGATCATGGAAGCCGCGCAGGACCGCCGCACCTCGGAGCAGCAGCTGGCTTCCGCACAGCAGGAGCGGGATGCCGCCGAACGCCAGTGCAACGAAATCGGCGCCCGCTTGGCCGAGTACAAGAACCACGACGCCATCAAGCAGCGGGACGGGCTCAGAGAACTGCGCGAGCGCGTACGCGCAGAACGCCGGGGCATCGCCGACAGCGAACGCCACCTCAACCAGGCCCAGAAGAGCTTGGCGGCCCTCAAGGGGGAGGCGGAGCGCGCTGTCCAGCGGCATGACGAGCTGTGCAAAGCGGCCTCCCGGCACACCCGTAACCTGATGGACGCCGCGCGCCGCTGCGGCATCCTGCACGACGACGCCACGCTGGATCTTGGTGCCGAGCTGGACGCAGACGTGGCCGGTCGCGTAGCCGCGCGGCGCAGCGAACTGGAGGACGTACGCGCCCACCTCGCCGCGTTTGAGGACGCCAAGAAAGACCAGGACCGCGAGCAGGACCACTGGGACGCGGCCAGCGGTGAGCTGACCGAGGCCGAGCGGCAGTCCGCCGCAGCCGCCGAGCAGCTCGAGACCGCCCGCACCACGGCCAGTCAGAAGCTGGACGAATTCATCAGCCGCTGGAGCAGCGGCGACGGCATCGCGGTCCTGGCTGCCACCGACGGTGACGCGCTGCGCGCGGCCATCGACGCCGTGGGGGAACCAGAAACGGCCCCGCTGCCGGAGGTGTTTCATTCCCTCACCGACCAGCGCCGCACTATGGCCATGACCCGCGTCGAGACCTTGAAGCGGGAGCACAGGGACGCTGCGGATGCTCTGCGCAGCAGGCAGGATGAGCGCGACACCGTGGCCGCCGAGGCCGATGACGCGCCCCCACCCAGTGACCTGCGCCCTGCCAGCCGCGTTGACCGGCCCGGCGCCCCGCTGTGGCAGCTCGTGCGGTTCGCCGATCACATCCCCGACAACCACGCAGCCGCCGTGGAGGGCGCCCTGTATGCGGCCGGCCTGCTCACCGCCTGGCTGCACCCCGACTCCGCACTGACCGACCAGGCGCTGCACGACAAGGTCGCCGACGCCTACCTGCGCCCGCTGCCTTCCGCGCAGCGTCCGAGCGGACGAACCCTGGCCGATGTGCTGGTCGTCGAAGATCAGCAGTCCGTCGACGCCGCGGCCGTCCAGGCGGTCCTGGCATCCATCGCCATCACGGACGACATTCCTGCAACGGGCGACGCGCTGTCCCATCCCGCGGTCACGACGGGCTCACACTTCTGCCTCGGCGTCCAGATCGGCGCGCATCCCAAGGACCAGCCGGAGTACATCGGGGCCACCGCGCGAGCCGCTCGTCGGCGTGAACGGCTGCGCCTGCTCGACGAATCCATCACCGCCCTGGAAACTCAGCTCGCCGACATTGAAGAACGGCAGCGGTACGCGCAAGAAGCATTCGACGACTTCGACCGCGCCAGGAACGAGCTCCCCCGCACCCAGCCGATCACCGATGCGGTAGGCGAGGTGGCCGTGGTGGCGGAGAAGGTCGCCGGCGCCCGCCGCCGCCTCACCGAGGCCCGCAAACGGCTCGACGGGGCGATCGCACGCGCCCATGAGAAAAACCGGCAGCTTCGGCAGGCCGCCACGGCCGCACGGCTGCCCACCGTCCGTGAGGAACTGAACAACGTCGCCCAGGCCATCGGCGACTTCGCCGACGCCGGCAAGGCGCTCTCCACCTGCCGTGAGCAGGCCGACGCCGCCGAGCGCGACATCGCCGGCCGCAGAGAGATCATCGCAGCGCACACGGAGTCCTGCGCAGAACAGGCTGAGGCGCTACAGGCGCGCAAGGATGAGTTCGCCGTTCAGGAGGAACGTCTACACACCCGGGAAGCGACGCTCGAAGCCCCACTTCAGAAGCTTCTGCAGCAGATCGCGGACGCGGAGGAGCAGCTCGCCGCGGCACAGAAGACGTACGGCCGTGCGAAGAAGGACGCGGAAGATCAGCGAGACCGGCTTCTGAAGGCTGACCATGCCCTGGAGTTCGGGCGTACAGCGCTGGCCACGGCCGTGGCTGAGCAGATGCGCACCACGCTCACTCTGGAGCCGTATGCCCGGCCAGACCTTCTCGGCCTCCTCGAAGCGAACGCCGAGACCGTCTGGCTGCCGCACGACATGTGGCCGAGCCCCGAGCAGGCCGTCCAGGCCCTCATGGACCGCCTGACCTCGCCCGGCGCTTCCCTCACAGGCGTGGAGGCCGCCCGGAACGTCGTCCCCGCATCCGTCGCCTCCCTGATCAACGCGCTCGACGAGGCGACCCGAGGCCGGCCGATCACCGCGAGCCTCCTGAAGACCGTGACAACCAAGATCTCTACCGCTATCACCGCGCTGGAGGCAGCCCTGCTGGAGTCCGATCAGGGCTACCTCTTCGAGTGGGAGCCGGCCGGTGACATCATCCTGGCCCGGGTCACCGACAGCGAAGGGCCGGCTCCCGTGGCGGACTTCGCCCGCCGCCTGGCCGAACAGCTCGCCGATCAGAGCGTGCTGCTGGAAGACAAGGAACGGACCGTCCTGGAGGACGGCCTCCTGACCGGGCTGGCCGAACAGATCCACGACCGCACCGTCGCCGCCCGCGACCTGGTCAGGAGCATGGACGCCGACACCCGCTCCAAGCCGATGTCCTCCGGCACGACGGTGGGCATCAACTGGGTGATCTCCGACGCGCTCACCGACTCCCAGCAGGCCGTCAACAAACTGCTCGACAAGGACGCCTCCGGTCTCGGCCCGGCCGGGCTGGCCGAACTCCGCTCCCACCTGCGCAGCCAGATCCGCGCCAAGGCCGCTGCCGACAAGAAGAGGAGCTACCAGCAAGTGATCGCGGAAGTCCTGGACTACCGCGCCTGGCGCAAGTTCGAGCTCCGTCTGTTCCGGCCCGGCATGAGCGAGGAGGAGCGGAAAAAGGGAGAACTGCTCACCAAGGCCAAGCACAGCGTGATGTCCGGCGGCGAAAAGTCCGCCTCCATCCACCTGCCGCTCTTCGCAGCGGCCCACGCCCAGTACACCTCCGCGTACCCGACCTGCCCGCGGCTGATCGCCCTTGACGAGGCTTTCGCCGGCATCGACGAGAAGTACCGCCCCGACCTGCTCGCCCTCACGGCCAAATTCGACCTCGACCTCTTCATGACGGGCTACGACCTGTGGATCACCTACCCCGACGTGCCCCAGATCTCGCACTACGACATGAAGCATGACGAGGCGTCCCACACCGTCTCCGCCATGCTGCTCGTCTGGGACGGCGAACAGGTTCTCGATGACCTTGAGTACCCCGGATCCGACGATCTGGCCGCCGAACTCCTCGGCTTCACGCCCCGTCGGCACGTTCCCGCCCAGGCAGGACTGCTCGCGGACATCCCCGAGGACGAGCCGATGAACGACGAGGCCGAGGAAGCGGAATGACTGGGTCGACAGAGGCGTACGAGCGCTACCGGGCTCCTGAGTTCCGCCGGCTCCTGGCCGCTGCCCGTCGCTCGCTCGAGCGTAACGGCGGCAAGGTCAAGGGCTCCATCGGCCTGGCCAACCCGACCACGGCCGAACGCAACGCCATCATCGGCATCACCGGTACGTACCGGTCGGCCGACGTCCGCCGCATCACCATCCCCCTCTCAGCGTTGGAGCAGAGCGTCCGCAACGTCACGGGCATGTCGCTCCTCGATGTCCTGGAAGGGATCGGCCCCGAGCTTCGCTTTCGCGCCGATGAGCGGACCGCGCTCGATCAGGCACGGCAGTCGATCCTCGCCAAGGGCGAGGCCAGCCCGCTGCACGCCGCGCACTCCTGGTACCGGCAGTGGCTGGCCAGCCTCGCATCATCCGACGGCACGATCACAGCACTGATCAATAAAGAGGACACCCACCTCTTCAGCCAGGCCGTCCGCGTCCTGGAACACCTCTACAACCGGCCCAGTGACGCTCCACCGATCATGCTCCCTGCCTTGGCCGACGCCACCACAGGAGACACCAAAGCCCTCAACCCCGGCCGCGGCTCGCTGCCGACTCTGGTCCTGCGAGCCCTGGCCATGGCACGTGGAATCCCACTCGAATCAGGAGCCGAGGCTCGGCGCGAGCTGTGGGACGCCTTCGACGTCATCGTCGACGACCTCGCCAGCCGTGTCCTCGTCCTCAACCTCCCCGCGACCGGCCAGGGACTGGGCCAGTGGCTCACCGACGCCGCCCGCTACGGCACTCCCTTCCACGTCACCCTCCACCAGCTCATCACCCTCCCGATCGCCGTGAACCTGCCAACGGTGTACGTCTGCGAAAACCCGGCTGTTCTCCGCCGCGCCGCCGGTGAGCTCGGTGCCGGCAGCCCGCCGCTGATCTGCGCCGAGGGCCGTCCCTCGACCGCCTTTCACCGGCTGGCGCGACTGATCATCGAAACTGGCGGCATCTTGCGCTATCACGGGGACTTCGACTGGCCCGGCATCGACATGACCAACCAGCTCCGCGCCCGCTACCAGGCCGAACCCTGGCGGATGAGCGCCGCGGACTATCTCAGTGCTGTTCGCGCCGACAGCGATCACGTCCCCCTGAGCGGCAAAGCACAGGACACCGCCTGGGAGCCAGGACTCGCTGAGGCCATGAAGCGGGAGAACCGCGCGGTCTACGAAGAGGCCGTCGCTGACGTCCTCCTGGCGGATTGGAAGGGCCCGGCCAGGAAGGAGGGCGACGGGCAAGCGCCAGGGCTACGGCACGGCCTCCCCCATGAGATACAAGCGCGTGCCCAGTGACGCTCATCGCTCAAGCACCTTTTTCAGGCCAATGTCGGTCCGCGGTCCACCCAGCCGCTTGGAGCGTCGGATCATGGTCATGCCCTGCGTGGCTTTCGGGAGCGGGGCTGGTTGTCAGGAGTGTTCGGATAACAGGCAAACTGATGGGCGACGTGAATCTGGGAGTGCGTACGTGGAAGGGCGTGGACTGAGCTCATGACCAAGAGCCCCACTCTGATCGGCCGCTACACGGTGGCGAGGGAGCTCGGCTCGGGCGGCATGGGTGAGGTCTACCTTGCGTACTCCCCCGCAGGGTCTCCGGTAGCGGTGAAGGTGATCCGGAGCGACAAGCTCGACCCCATGACACGGGCGCGCTTCGAGAAGGAAGCATTGATCGCCCGGACGGTGGTGGGCACCAACCGCGTGGCGCGGTTCCTGGACGCCGACCCATACGCGGACCGGCCCTGGCTGGCCATGGAGTACGTGGCCGGACGCACGCTGCTGGCCTGTGTGGACAGCGACGGCGTCCTTCCGCTTTCTCTGGTGGCCAGCCTTGGCGCGCTGCTGGCAGAGGGCCTGGATGCCGTACACCGCGCCGAGCTGCTGCACCGGGACCTGACGCCGAAGAACGTCATCATGGGGGGCGACGGCCCGATGATCATCGACTTCGGACTGAGTGCGTTCATGGATGCTACTCAGGAGTCCTTGTCACACAGCGGCATGATCGTCGGCACTGTGCGTTGCATGCCTCCCGAGCAGGCGAGCGGCCATCCGCAGGTGACGCCGGCCGCTGACGTGTACGCCCTTGGGACGGTTCTGCTGTACGCGGCGGCCCGCCACTACCCGTACGACGGGTCGCGGTGGGAGGCCATCGTGGCTCAGATCGCCAACGCCGGGATCGCTCCGGATCTCAGCGGTGTGCCCTCTGGGCTGGTGCCGTTGCTGACGTCGATGCTCGCCTACGCTCCGGAGGACCGGCCGACACTCGATCGCGTCGCTGATGCGTGCGGCGAGCTCATGGCGGCTTCGGGGATGGCGCCGGCGGACGCGCGGCTCGCTCTGATCGCGCGCTCCACAGCGGAGCAGGTATCGGGGCCGTCCGTCGAGCCCTTGTCCCCTGCGGTCGAGAAGGTCCTCGCAGAGCAGGCTGCGCTCTTCGAGACCCCGGCCAGTCCGCTCGATGTACCACCGGGAGCAGATGCAGCCGCCGTGGCGGAAGAACAGGAGGACCAGCAGGCTACGCCGTCCGAACCGCCCGCGAGTCCGCACAAGAAGGCTGCGCGTCCGTCGCGCCCCAGCCGGCCACCGGCGTCCGAGCGGGTGGCCGGGGAGCTTCGATCGGCGTACGCAGCGGCCGCAGCCCTCTGACCACGGGCGCTGTCGGTGCCCGGTGGAAAGCTGATGCGACGGGTGTGTACCCCGCCAAGACCGGTGGCGTATGTATCTGGTGGACGACGAGCGGCAGCCAGTGCTGCTGGTGAGGGAACGGAGCGTACGTTGAGCGTCGAAACTGGGGCCACGGGCGGCCAAGGCGATGCAGTGTGGGACGCCTCGGAGCCCGACGAGCCGCCAGCGGGCGGGCAAGGCCGGTTGTCGGCCAGCTACGCACCAGGGGCTCAGGTACTGATCCGCGACGAACTGTGGCTCGTACGCAAGGTCACCAACACCCGGCATGACGGGTGGATGGTCGAAGTCACCGGCGTCTCCTCATTCGTCCGCGGCACCGACGCCGTGTTCTATGACCGGCTGGACGACATCCAGGTCCTCGATCCCCGCGAGACGCAGCTGGTGCCAGACGACTCATCCAACCATCGGCGCGCCCGCTTGTTCCTCGAAGCGGTGATGCGCAAGACGTATCTGCCGCAGACCGAACACGGCCTGGCCCTGTCCGACGGCTTTCTGATGGACCAGCAGGTCCATCAGCTACGGCCGGCGGAGCTAGCGCTGTCCATGAAGAACCCACAGCCGCGGATCCTGATCGCGGACGTGGTGGGTCTCGGAAAGACCCTGGAGATCGGGGTGCTGCTGGCCGAGCTCATCCGGCGCGGGCGCGGTGAGCGGATCCTGGTGGTCACCCCCCAGCATGTGCTGGAACAGTTCCAGCGCGAGCTGTGGACCAGGTTCGCGATCCCCCTCGTGCGACTGGATTCGACCGGCATCCAGCGGGTGCAGCAGGAGATCCCGGCCGGACGCAATCCGTTCGCCTATTTCAAGCGCGCGATCATCTCCGTGGACACGCTAAAAAGTGATGTCTACGCCCATCATCTGGAACACACCGACTGGGATGCGGTCGTCATCGACGAATCACACAACCTGGTCAACCGGGGCACAAAGAACAATGTGCTGGCCCGGCTGCTGGCGCAGAAGACCGACGCCCTCGTCCTCGCCTCAGCCACGCCGCACAACGGTGACGCCGCCTCGTTCGCCGAGCTGATCAAGATGCTGGACGAGGCCGCGATCGCCGATCCGTCCAAGTACGAGGTGAAGGATCTCGAGCACCTTTACATCCGGCGTACGAAGACAACCGCTGAGGTACGCGAGGGTCTCAAGGGTGCGTGGGCCGACCGTGGCCCCTCACAGCCCCTGCACGTGCCGGCCGGGGAGAAGGAGCTCGCGGTCTTCAGGGAGCTGGCCTCTCGCTGGATCCCCGCCGACCCTTCGAGGCCGTCCGTGAGTACTTATCAGCTCGTCCCTTACCAGCTGCTGAAATCGTTCTTGTCCTCGCACCGAGCCCTGCTGAAAACGATCAAGACCCGCCTGGCGAACCTGGACAAACCACCGGCCGAGAAGCCGGCCACCAACGCCAAGCGCAAGACGCGCCCGGTTGATCCCGCAGTCCGCGAAGCAGCCCGCAAGGCAGAGCGGGCCGCTCTGGTCGAGCTGCAGGCCCTCGCCGAGCAGATCCAGGACGACGACTCCGCGAAACTCGCCGCACTGCTGAAGGAGCTGCGCGCGCTGGGCGTCGGACCCGGCTCGGACACCCGGGTCGTGGTGTTCTCCGAACGCATCCCGACCCTAAAGTGGCTGGCGGAGACGGTGCCGGCGGCTCTGGGCTTTCCTCGCGGCACCGCTGCCGATCCGAGCAAGCCCTGGCTGGACTTCGGCGGAGCGGTGCAGGTCATGCACGGCGATGCCACCACTGACGAGGAACAGACCGACATCGTCGAGAAGTTCGGGCTGCGCGATGACCCGGTGCGCATCCTGTTCACCGGTGACGTCGCCTCGGAAGGCGTCAACCTGCACCAGCAGTGCCACCTACTGATCCACTACGACCTTCCGTGGTCCCTGATCCGCATCGAGCAGCGCAACGGCCGCATCGACCGCTACGGACAGGAACATCAGCCACAGTTCAGGGCGCTGATCCTTACCAGCGACATCCCGTGGCGCACCGACGAAGCCACCGGCCAGCCCCGCACACTGGATGACCGTCTGGTCGGCGAGAAGCTCCTGAAGCGCGAGGAGCAAGCACACAAGATCGAAGGATCGGCCGAGGCCGTCACTGGCCTGTACCGGGCCCAGGAGGAGGAGAACCGCCTCACTCAGGATCTGATCGCTGGCCGTACCGTCGAGGACTCGATCAAGCAGTCCCAGCAAAGCGGCGCCGCCTTCCTGACCGGCCTCCTCGGCCAGGTCGGTGCCGTGCCCGAGCACCCCGAAGTGCCCCGCGCAGCGGTCCCCAAGCTTTTCCGCTCCACGGCCGACTACTTCAACGAGGCGCTGCGGCAGGTCTGCCATCCCAATCCCGAGGATCAGTTGTCGTTGCTCCGCTACGACGACGGCACGATCGCCTTCGAACCCCCACGCGACCTGCTGTACCGGCTGAAGTCCCTGCCGAAGTCCTACCTAGACGAACAGCGGATCCTGCCGCGCAAGAACGAAAAGGGCCGGATGCGCATCACCTTCTCCAAGACACTCGCCACTGCACGGCTGAAGGCTGCCCGGGATTCCTCCAAGTCGCAGTGGCCCAACGTGTCCTACGTGAGTGATGTGCACCCGGTGCTGGACTGGCTCACCGACAAGGTGCTCGTGCAGGTCGGCCGCCACCAGGCACCGGTGCTCGCAGCCGGGGCGAACCACCCGGTGTTCCTGGTCCAGGGCATCTACTCCAATGCGATGGGCCGCCCCACCGTCGTCGAGTGGATGGCCGTCACTGGCCTTCCCGACGCCCCCGAGATCAAGCCGCTGACCGCACAGCTGCTGGAAGACTACGGCGTCGGCCCGAACATGCCGGGCCGCGCAACTCCCGTTGACCTGCCGGGACTCGCCGAACTCGTGCCTGCCGCCATCGACGAGGCCGAGCGCTTCCTCAAGAGCAGGGAAGAGGACTACAAGCTCCAGATCGACAAGACACTCGCTCCATACCGCAAGCGCGTCACTCACTGGAAACAGGAAGCCCTCTTCGCCGGCACACGCCACGACAAACAGGAAGTCGACCTGACCGCCAGCCGCCGCCTGAGCCTGGTCAAGTCCCTGGAAACGGCGGGCAAACCGATGCTGCGTCTGCTGGCCGTCCTGGAACCGCACGCCGCCACCGCAGGGGACACCGCACAATGAGCATCGAGTTTGACTCCTTCACCAACCGCGGCGAATACCTGTCCGCGCACTACTTCGCCGAGCAACTCGGCAACGACCTCAAAAAGGGCCTGTTCGCCACCTGGACCATGCGCGAGGGCGACGACAACGACCCACGCAAGACCCCCCGCGAACAACTGCGCACCCTGCGAAGCACCTACCACACCCCGGAAGTCCGCGGCTACTTCGCCGAAACCACCCAGCTCGACGCCGCCGACGAATCCCGGCTACGCACCTACGACAACCCTGAGTGGACCAAGCGGCTGACCTCCTGGCACCAGGATCTGCTCAAGACCCTCGGCTACGACGCCGCCCCCGGCGATCTCACTGTCCACCGCGCCGGCCGCACACACACCCTGCCCGTTGCCTACCACGGCCACGGCATCATCGCGATCGACTGCGGATGGGCCGCCGACAACGACGCCGCCCTCGACCCCGACGGGCCTGGACGCCTGCTGTCGCCCCAACACGTGAGCAGCGGTGAAACCTACGAGGCCGGGGCGGCCCTGGCCTCCTGGCTGTTCCAAAGCGAACTCGGCAAACCCGGTGGCCCGCACCCGCGGTTCATCCTGCTCCTCCACGGCGGAGTACTCCTGCTCGCCGACCGCAGCGCCTGGAACGAAGGTCGCTACCTGGCCGTCAACCTCGACGCCGCTCTGGAGCGCAACGACCGCACCCAGCAGGGCGAACTCGCCACCATCGCCGCCCTGTTCAGCCTGGAGATACTCCGGCCCGGCGAGAACGACCAGACCCGCCCCATCGACGGCCTCCTCAAGTCCTCCAGTGCCAACGCCGCTGGCGTCTCCGGCGAACTGCGCTATGGCCTGCAGCGCTCCGTCGAGATCATCGCCAACGAAGTCCTGCGGCGCATGGCCGAGCCGCAGAACAACGTCATCCCGGCCGACATCGAAAGCCCCAAGATCCCCTTCACCCGGGAACTCACCCGCGAAGCCCTGCGCTACCTCTACCGCATCCTCTTCCTCCTGTATGCCGAAGCCCGGCCCGAACTCGGCATCCTCCCCGCCGACGACGGCACCTACGAGGCCGGCTACTCCATGGCCCGACTGCGCGAACTCGTGGCCACCGACGAGGAACTCATCGACGAGGAAGCCAAGAACGGCTTCCACCTTTTCCAGTCCCTCGACGTCCTGTTCAACAAGGTCAACTTCGGCCATCGCCCGTACGGCACCGAAGCCGACGACGACCAGCCCGGCGACGATGAGGCGACCCGCAAGGCCAAGGCCGGCCGCCGCAGCGAAGCCCGTTTCGGCCTGCGCTTCGAGCCCCTACGCAGCGAGCTCTTCGAGCCCGCCGCCATCCGCCTCATCGGCCGCGGCGTGCTGGACCCGAACCGCGACGAGGACAGCGCCCCGCGCTGGCTCGACCTGCGCCTGCGCAACTCCGCCCTGCACGAAGTGCTGCGCCTGCTGACCATGAAGAGAGGCAAACGCGGCGAGCGAGGCGGCTTCATCTCCTACCGCAACCTCGGCATCAACCAGCTCGGCGCCGTATACGAGGGCCTGATGTCCTACACCGGCATCATCGCCAGCGAGGAGCTGTGCGAGGTCGCCAAGGGTGGCGACCCGGAGAAGGGCTCCTGGCTCATTCCCTCGCACCGCCAGGACCAGTACCCCGACAAGACTCTCGTTCACTACAACGAGGACGACGCCCGCAAGGGCCTGCGTGGAGTGAAGAAATACGCGAAGGGCGAGTTCGTCTACCGGCTCGCCGGCCGCGCCCGCGAGACGTCCGCGTCGTACTACACCCCGGAATCGCTGACCGAGGTCACCGTCGAACTCGCTCTCAAGAACCGCCTCGACCAGGAACGCGACGCCGACGGGAACATCATCAAGACCCGGGCCTCCGAACTCCTCAAGTTCAAGATCTGCGAACCGGCTCTCGGCTCGGGAGCGTTCTTGAACGAGGCCATCAACCAGGTCGCTGACGAGTACCTGCGCCGCCGCCAGGACGAGCTGGGTACAAGCATCCCGACGGCCGATGCCCTCACGGAGAAGCAGAAGGCCAAGGCGTACATCGCCCTGCACAACGCCTACGGAGTGGACCTCAACGCCACTGGCGTCGAACTGGCGGAAGTCTCCCTGTGGCTCAACACCATGCACCCCGGCATGCAGGCGCCCTGGTTCGGTCTCCATCTCCGCCGCGGTAACTCGCTCATCGGCAGCCGACGCGCCGTATATGCGGGGGACGACGTGGCCTCACCGGACAAGGCGTGGCTCAAAGCCAAGGGCGCCCTGGCACCGACCCCGTTGCCGTTCCTCAAGGAGGGCGTGCCGCAGCCGCTGCCTCAGGATGCCGTGCATCACTTCCTGCTGCCGAGCCCGGGATGGGCCGCGGTCACCGGGTCGAAGGAAGCCAAGGAACTAGCCAGGGAAGGCATCGAACAGCTGGCTGCCTGGAAGAAGGGCATCCTCCAGCGGCCCAAGCGCAGCACCGCGCACCTCACCAAGGACGGCAGCGCCAAGCTCGACCCGAAGACCAGGCAGCCGAAGGCGGAAGCCTCGTCACAGTTCACGCGACTGCGCGATGCCGCCCGGCGGGCTGAGTTCCTGTGGTCCCTCGTAGTCAAGCGGATGGAGATCTCCGAGCGGGAGATCTCGCGCAGGATCGATGTCTGGAAGGCCGACCCGGCCGACCCGGAGTACGCCTTCATGAAGCGCCCCGACCAGGCGGTGCCCAAGGAGAAGGTCTTCAAAGACCTCTTCAACACTGCCGACACCCCGTACTGGCGGCTCAAGCAGATCATGGACACTTGGTGTGCTCTGTGGTTCTGGCCGGCGGAGAAGGCGCAGCTGCTGGACGGCACGGACAACCTCTACAGCCAATCCGCGAGCATCAGCACCGTGGACAGCCTCAGCACCCTGCTGGGAGGTGTGCCGATGTTCGATGAACAGCCCAGCGATCCGGCCCCCGAGTCCGCCACCGCACCGGTGCCGACAGCCGCACCCCGGGTGGTGGAGAACATCGGCTTCTTCGAGGTGGAGAAGGGGCAGAAGACCCTGGAACACCTTGAGCTGACAACCGGCGACGAGGTCGTCGTCGAAACCAAACAGATCTCTCCCAAGACCCAGAAGTTGGGGCAGCGGAAGCAGCCCTCACGACGACCGGTCATCCCGCTCAAGGATCTGGACGACTGGCTGGACTTCCTGGAAGCGATGCTGGGTACGGCCGAAGTACCCGAAGGCACCCTCATCGACCAATTTGAGACACTCGACGAACTCAGTGAGTACGAGCGGACGCTCCCGGACTTCATGGGCATGGACACCCGTGAACCCGAAGCGCGATTCCCATGGCTGCATCAGGTGCGAAAGATCACCCAGAGCCAGGGCTTCCTGCACTGGGAGCTGGAGTTCGCGCTCATCTTCGCCCGGGGCGGCGGTTTCGACCTTCAGGTCGGGAACCCACCGTGGGTACGCCCTGAATGGAAGGAGAATGCTGCTCTGGCGGAGTATGAGCCGTGGTTCATGCTCACAGAGAAGCCCACAGTGGCGGAGAAGAACCGGCGGCGGGCCGCCGAGCTGGCCAAGCCCAAAGTCCGAGACTACGTCCTTGGCGAACTCACCACGACAGCAACCACAGCCGAGTACCTGTCCGCCTCGCAGATGTACCCGCTGATCGCCGGAAGCCAGCCAGATCTCTATCGCGCCTTCATGTGCCAGACGTGGGACCACACGGCGCCCCATGGCACCGTCGGCCTCGTGCATCCCGACACCCACTTCAACGGCGACAAGGAAGCCGTGCTGCGCGAGGCGGCGTACCGACGTCTTCGTGTGCATGCAGACTTCGTCAATTCCGGAAACCGCTTCTTCCCACCACCCGTGGGCCGGTCCAGCCACTTCGGCCTGCACATCTACGGCGAACGCGGTGAGATCGACTTCGACCACCTTTCGTGGCTCTTCTCCGTCGACTCGCTACGGCTATCGGCGGCACACGACGGAAGCGGCGACGCACCCGGCGTGAAGTATCAGGGGGATTGGGACGAGCGCCCGCATCGGGAGAGGGTCATTCGCGTCACTCCGAATACCTTGGCTCGATGGCAGCGCCTCTCTGGCGAGCAAGACTTGCCGGTCGAGCACGCCCGTCTGCTAACGCCGGTAAGTACAGCAGAGGACCCAGCCATCGACGCGCTGTCTGGGTACCCATTGCGCCTCGGGGCGCTCGATCCGCAGATCAGTAGCGGCTTCCACGAAAGTGGCGCCAAAAAGTCCATCTACGGTCCGAACAGAGACACTCCACTTATCGACTACAACAAGCGCCAGGAGGGGCGCACGGACTACCGGGCAGATTCCTGGAAGGATGTCATCCTCAAGGGCCCACAACTTGGCGTCGCAAATCCGCTGTTCAAGCAACCCAGCCAGGGCGGCGGCGAAGTGCGCGGACTGAACCACGAGGAAATCCCGTCAGACGCAGTGCCGGAATCCGAGTACCGTCAGGTGGCGCCCGACTCTGTATACCGTGCGGCACAGGACCAGTGGCTCGACCATGCGCTATTGGAGGAGCTGCGCCTGTCAGAGGACGAGTTCAACGCGACTCGGACGAAGTTGGCCATGGCAATGAAGTGCCCCGAGGCCGAAATCACTGATGAAGCGGTGGATGACGCATTCAGCGTCCAGGCTACCAAGCCGTATAGCGATTTCTACCGGCTTGCCTGGCGGAGGCAGATCGCTCCTGACACTGAGCGGGCATTGTACGCGGCACTGATTCCCAAGGGGCCGGCGCACGTTGAAGGCATCCATAGCCTTCGACACGAGTCCACAATTCAGACGGCTCTCGTAGCCGGGTTCTGGTCTGCAATTACATTGGACTACCTCCTACGCATCACTGGGCGGGGAGATTTGAGAGCAGCTGGAGTCAAAGCACTTCCTGCCCCGGCTCTTGATCACCCCCTCGCCCCCGCCCTACTCGTCCGCACTCTTCGTCTCAACTGCCTCACTACCGCCTACGCAGACCTCTGGAAGGAGCTCTACGCCCCTAGCTGGCCTACCTCTGAGCGCTGGGCGTGTACCTGGAAAGGGATGAAGACGGAACTCCACGCCGTAACCCCCGAATGGCAGCGGCGCACTCCACTCCGCTCCGAGTACGCCCGTCGCGCTGCTCTTGTCGAGATCGATGCCCTTGTAGCTGTATGGCTCGGCATCGACGCGGACACGTTGGTCACCATGTATCGGGCTCGTTTCCCGATCATGCAGGATTTCGACCTGGTCACGTGGTTCGATGCCAATGAGCGGAAGATCGCCGGCGATCGGTACACCTACGGGCACGAGCAAGACAAGGAACACTGGCAGCAATTCCAGGCATATCTGAAGGACCACAACGAATCGCCGCCCGACGGCTACACCGCACCCTTCTACAAGGCGGATCGCGAGTCGGAGATGCGGGAAGCGCACGCAGTGTTCCAGGCGCGGCTGGATGCCGCGGTCGCCCGCGGTGAGTGGGACCCGGAGAAGCAGGAGGTACCGAAGCCGTGAGGCCGACGCTGGAGGCGCGGGGGCTCAAGGAGAGCCTGCTGCAGTACTTGTCGACAACGTACGCGCTGACGGACGAGGGGGCGCGTGAGGCGCTGCACCGGTTCCTCGGGGACGAGACGTCGGGGATGTTCCGGGGCCCGTTCCTGAGGATCCGTACGCCGTTCACGGTGGCCGGTGAGGAGTGGCGCGCGCACCTGGAGTGGCAGCGGGAGGGATGGACGCCGTACGCCCACCAGGCGGCTGCCTTCGCACGCTTGACGTCGGCGAACGGGCACACTCCGCAGCCGACACTGGTGACCACGGGCACGGGCTCGGGCAAGACGGAATCGTTCCTGTACCCGGTGCTGGACCACTGCCGCCGGGAGCAGGCCGCGGGCAAGGCCGGCATCAAGGCGGTCTTCCTGTATCCGATGAACGCGCTTGCCACCGATCAGGCACAGCGCATCAACGAGCTCCTCACCGGGAACGAGACGGAGCTCGGCAAGCTGTCGGCGGGCCTGTACATCGGGGACCGGGCGGCGACTCGGTACGAGAAGGTGTACACACGGCGCTCCGACATGCAGCTCTCCCCGCCGGACATCCTGATCACGAATTACAAGATGCTGGATCTGCTGCTGCAGCGTTCTGACGATGCCCCACTGTGGCGGGATGCGGACATCCGCTATGTGGTGGTGGATGAGTTCCACACCTACGACGGCGCGCAGGGCACCGATGTGGCGATGCTGCTGCGCCGGCTCGCCGCGGCCGTAGGCGCGGCCGAGGAGGACCGGCCCCTCGGTCGTATCTGCCCGGTGGCGACGTCGGCGACGCTCGCGTCGGGGACCGACCGGGCGGGGATGGCCAGCCTGCTGGAGGTCGCGACGCAGGTCTTCGGCACGGAGTTCACCGCCGAATCCATCGTCGGAGAAGACCGGCTGTCGGTGGAGGAGTTCATCCCCCTGACGGCGATCAAGATGCAGCCGCAGCCAACACCGGACGAGCTGCTGGCGCTGCCCGATCCCACCACGGGTGATGACGCCCTGTTGGACCTCATCGAGGCCGTGACCGGGGTGCGCGATCCGGACCCGTTCGCGCTGGGCGACAACCTGAAGCGTCATCTGTTCACCCGAGCAATCATGCACGGGCTGGGCGGTGAGGTCAGGACCAGCGCCGAGGTGCTGGATGTCATGTGGCGCGCCGGAGCGGCCGGCTGGTCGGAGGCGGTGGCCAGCAGACCGGAGCAGGCCGCCGAGGCACTGGCCCGTTTCGTGGCTCTGCTCTCCTACGCCCGTGATCCCGAGTCCAAGCCCGGGGAACCGCGTCCGTTCGTGCATCTCGAGGTGCATCAGTGGGCCCGCTCGGTGACCCGGCTGCTGCGCGGCGTGCTGCCGTGGCCGAAGGCGGAGTTCCGCTGGGACATGGCGGGGGCGACGGATGCCGGTGCGGCAGACAGTCACCGCATGGCGCCGGTGACCACGGCGACATCCGGGCAGAGCGCGAATCTGTTCCTGCCGGCGATCTACTGCCGGGACTGCGGGCGGTCCGGGTGGGCGGTGTTCTCGCCGGAGAGTGACGACCACGACGTCCAGTTCGACACCTACAAGATCCGTCGCGCCTCGACCGGGCAGGACAAGATCCGGGTGCGGAACCTGATCGCGGCCTCCGACCAGGAGGCCCGCGAGGGGTCCGGGGCGGCCCCGATGCCGGCCAGTGGCCGAAGTGGCAGGGGTGCCTCTCCTGCGCTGCAGGGGGCCGGCGGGATGCTGATGGTGCTGGACGGGGCACGCAAGCGGCTGCGGCTGCCCGATCCGCTCAACGACTACGACAAGGACACCAAGGAACCCCGCCTCACGGCCCGGGACTCGGCGTTCGTTCTGGTCCACTTCGGGGCGACCGCGAATACGGCGGCCAGGGAGGACTGGTGCCCGGCCTGCGGTGAGCACAACGCGATTCGCTATCTGGGTACGGGCGCGGCGGCGATGGCGGCGGCGTCGATCACGCGGCTGTTCACGGGCGGGGAGCTCGACAAGGAGCTGCGCGAGGACAAGACGCTGATGTTCAACGACTCGGTGCAGGATGCCGCGCACCGGGCAGGGTTCGTCGCCAACCGTTCGTACACCTTCTCGCTGCGCGCCCTGCTGGCCCGGCACCTGCGCCACGACGCTCCCACGGCGCTGAATGACTTGATCGCGAACGTGGTGCAGGCGACCACCGACAAGGACACGCTGTCCGCCGTGGTGCCTCCGGATCTGCACGGTTTCAAGGGGGTGGACCGTCTCCTGTCCGGACAGGGCCGCGGCGGCGACTTGAAAACGTGGCGGCTGATCGGTCAGCGGCTGGCCTTCGAAGCGCTGATGGAGTTCGGATTCCGCTCCCGTAACGGCCGCACGCTGGAATTGACCCGGACCGCTGCGGCCCAGGTACGGATCGAGGATCCGGCCGCGGCGGCGGCCCTGGTCAAGCGCGTCCACGAGGAGTGCAACCGCGACGACCTGACGTTGGTGGAGCAGAGCGACGACCGGTACCTGGCGTTCCTGCGGGTTTTCCTGGAGCGGCTGCGTACCCGAGGTGCGGTATCCCATAAGTGGCTGGACAAGTACGTGGATGAGGCGGGCACCACCCGCTATTTCATCTGGGGCAATCGTCCTCCGGGCATGCGGGCCTTCCCCAGGGGTGTGGCGGCACCGGTGTTCCTGCTGGGCCAGCCCAAGGACCGCAGCGAGTTCGACTTCGCCACCGGTCGGCTGTCCTGGTACGAGCGGTGGGCCGGACGCTGCCTGGACGTACCGCGGGAGGTGGCGCCGGAGTTCTGGAGCCGTCTGCTGCCTGAGCTGGCCGGGGCCGGGCTGCTGTCGGTGCGCACCCCGAACGACAGCTCACTGCGCGTCTACGGCCTCAAGCCGGGAAACATCGAGGCGCTGCTGCTGGACGACGAGCAGGTGCGGCACTCCTATGTGCGCTGCCCGGTGTGCTTCTGGGAGCAGACGGTCCACCCGTCGCTGCTGGATCAGTGGCATGACCAGCCGTGCCCCTCCTACCGGTGCCGCCGGGGCCGGCTGGTGGCCGGTGACCGGCCCGAGGCCCTCGGAGTCCATCACCGCGACCGGGACTACACCCAGGACTACTACCGGCGCCTGTACCGGAAGGCGGGGCCGTATCAGGTGGTCGTCGCCGAGCACACGGGGATGCTTACCCGGGCGCAGCGGGAGAAGGTGGAGGAGGCGTTCAAGCGCGGCGGGGGTTTCAAGGACCCCAACGTGCTCTCCTGTACCCCCACGCTGGAGATGGGTATCGACATCGGCGACCTGTCCGCGGTGGTGCTTGCCGCGCTCCCGCGCCGCCCGGCCAACTACGCGCAGCAGGTCGGCCGGGCCGGGCGCCGGACCGGCAATGCGTTCTTGCTGACCATCCCCGACCGGCGCCGTCGCGACCTGTACTTCCTGGAACGTCCCAAGGACCTGATCGCGGGCACGATCGTGCCGCCGGGCTGTTACCTGTCCGCGGTGGAGATCCTGCGCCGCCAGTACCTGGCGCACCTGCTTGACCTCGCGGCAGCGGGACAGCTCGTGCGGGCGGACGGCATCGTGCTGCGCGCGATCCCGAACAAGGCGCCCGCCCTGTTCGGTCCGTCGGGCTACCTGATCGACCTGGTGGAACTGGCCATCGCCCAGGGCGAGGTCCTGGTCGACAGGTTCCTGAAGATGTTCCCCACCGGCATCAGCGACCAGGCGAAGGCCGATCTCAAGGCGTATGCGACACACGGCTTGCGCGGCAAGGTGGAGGAAGCCGAACGCGAGTGGCGCCAAAGCGCACAGGACCTGCGGGCGCGGCTTCGCGAGATCGATGAAGCCTACGGCGAGCTGCACGACACCGATCCCGAACAGGCACGGCAGAAAGCCGAGCTGGACGCTGAGCGGCGCGGCGTGGGCAAGCGGCTCCTGGACCTGGGTGAGACGCCGGCGCAGAGCGCGCTGTGCGACCTGGGTCTGCTGCCCAACTATGCGCTGATCGACTCGACCACCACCTTGTCCGCGACCTTGTACGGGGTGGAGGGGATCGACCCCAGGACGGGGAAGGTGGTGTTCACCTCCACGACCACCGCCTACGAGCGACCGCGCCGCTACGCCCTCCAGGAGTTGGCCCCGGGCAATACCTTCTACGTCAACGGCTACCGGCACGAGATCACCGGGCTGGAGATCTCCACGGGCGGCGGGCAGGCGTGGCGCAGCTGGCGCGTGTGCCCGGGCTGTGGATACGTGCGCACCGAGGACGCCGCCACCGACCGCTCGCCCTGCCCTCGCTGTGCCACCAGCCAGATCGCGGATGACGGCTCGTGCCTGTTCCAGATCGTCGAGCCGACCACCGTGACGTCCAGGGGCAAGCGGGACGATGCCCGGATCCGCGATGACAAGGACGACCGCGACCGCCGTTTCTATACGGTGGTGGATGCGGTCGACATTCCTATCGAGGACATCGAACCGGGTTCGTGGCGGCATACGGAGCAGACCTTCGGCGTCGACTATTGCCGTACGGCCATGATCCGCCGGATCAACGTCGGACCGGTCCGTTACGACGCCCCGGCGCGTGACGACTTCGCCGGCCACTATGTGCGGCTGAACCCGTTCCATGTGTGTACGGCGTGCGGCGCGGCGGTCGCGGACGGCAAACCCGTTTTCGACTATGACACCGATGCGCTGAGCTCCTCGGCCGCGCGCACCCCGCAGCTCAAGCACCACCGTCCGTGGTGCCCGCTGCGGCGCGGCAAGCCGGGCGGGGTCACCCAGGAACCGGTGTTGCTCGCTCACCAGTTGAAGACCGAGGCTCTGCGGGTGCTGATCCCGGCCGCCACGGCGGACATCGACTCCAAGGTGCAGTCCTTCCGGGCCGCGCTACGGCTCGGGGTCGATCTGCACTTCGGTGGTGACCCCCAGCACCTGGACACCACCGTGTCGTCCATGCCGGACGCCGAGAGCGGTGAACGCCGCTGGTTCCTGGTCCTGTTCGACTCCCTGCCCGGCGGCACCGGCTATCTGGACCGGCTCACCAAGCCGGATGCCTTCCGCGAGACCCTCGCCAAGGCGTACGACCTGCTCAAGCAGTGCCCGTGCCAAGAGGAGCAGCGCCGGGCCTGCCACCGCTGCCTGCACCGCTATGCCCCGGAGCAGTTCCAGGATGTCGTCTCGCGCAATGCGGCCCTGGCCATGCTGGAGTCGCTGCTGTTCAAGGGCGAGGGAGAGGACGGCTGGGAGACCACCGAGGTCCGGCACACCGGAGTGGTCGGCCTGGACAAGCAGGTCGAGTCCGACTTGGAGGCCCGGTTCCTGGCCGCGCTGCGGGGCTGGGTGAAGGTCACCGACGATGCCGCCCTGGACGAGGACGGGCATGCCAGCGGGCATCTGCGCTTCACCAGCGGCTCGGACGTCATGCACTGGCGGCTGACCGCGCAGCAGCAGCTCGAAGGGACCCGGACCGACTTCACCTTCACCCGTGTCGACGGTCCGGTCCAGAGCGTGAAGGTCTATCTGGAAGGTTTCCGTTTCCACGCCAGCCGCGAACACAACCGGATCGCCACCGACGCGGCCCAGCGCACCCGGCTGCGCGCCGGCGGCGAAGTGGTCTTCCAGGTCACCTGGGCAGACATCGACCTGTTCGAGCAGCGCCCCACCAAGTCAGCACCCGTCTGGCCGCCCTACCCCGGCACCGCGCAGGAACAGGCCAAGGCCGCCTACGAGCAGTACGGCGGACAGCGCGCCCATTTCGCCGAAGCGGTGTTCGCCAACCCGATCGACACGTTGATCGCCTATCTGCGCGACCCCGACGCCGCGCGCTGGGCCCGTCGTGCCCGGGCCTTGGTCACGGGGCTCGTCGCCACCGCCGGCGCCACCCAGGTCGCCGCGACTGGGCGGCGCACCGAGCTGGTGGCCGCCCTGCGCAACCAGCTCGCCACCTTCATCGACGGCCAGCGCAACGATGCTCCCCTGGCACCGGACGCCGCCCAGATCGGCCCCGTCCACGTCTTCCGGACCCAGGACAGCAGCGGGCTGCCGATCCTGTTCACCCTGGACGCCGCCGACCCCGAGAACCCCCGTTGGTCCGCTCTCGCGGTCCTGGACAACACGGACGCTGTCCTGGAGACGGAAGAACACAAGCTGCGCTGGCGGTCTTGGCTGTACTGGACCAACCTCACGCAGTTCCTGTCCCTGGCCGGCGGCGACGGAGTCCAGCTGGCCACCAGCGATGCCGCTGGCTTCGAAGTCGAGGTCCTCGCCGTGTGCGGTGGGGTCGGTGAACTCGAGTCGCTCAACGGCGTCACCGCTCCCGCCACCGCCCAACCGGCCGTCCTGGAACCTGCTGCGGAGGCCCCAGCTGCCCCGGCCCCGGCACCTCGGGATGCGGCCTGGGACGAGGACATCCTGGAGATTCTGCGCGAGGATCCCAGCGAGGCACCCGAACTCCTGCGCCTCGCTGAGATCCTGGCCGACCACGGCAAACGCGCACCGGTCTTCGGCTACGAACTCGGCAACAGCGGCTGGCAGGCCGAGTTCGCCTGGGACACCCCCGGCATCAAGATCGCCGTGGTGACGGCCCCCCACGGCACGGACGACCCTGAGGCACAGCGACGCGATGCCGCGTACGCCGAGGCCGGCTGGACGGCGCGCACCGCCGCCGAATGGCTCGACCACCTCGACGAGCTGCTCCCCCAGCTCCCCCGTACGGAAGGCACCACCCGATGACCGCCCGGCTCAGCCTGTACCGCAAGGCCGAACAGGAGCTCCACAAGCTCGATCTCTCGATCAAGACCGACTTTTACGACTTCTGCCATGCCTTCCGGGACAACCCCGACCAGCAAGGGCTGGTCAAGCGGAAGCTCAAGGGTGACTCCCGGATCTACCGCGCCGAGATCAACCAGCACTACCGGGCGCTTCTGACCCGCACCGGCACCGACGCGGACGGCACCGAGGACTGGCTGATCATTGCCGTCCGACACCGCAAGGACGTCTACGAAGAGCTCCAGGTCGCCGTCAACCGTGTCACCGGCGAGATCGAGTTCGTCGACCTCGCCGTCGTCGGTGACAGTGCTCTGCGCCGCGCCGGCATCACCCTGACCCCCGCCGAACCGGACGACGCCCCTAAGCCCCCCGTCGCCGAACCGGCACAGCCCGAGGCAGCGCCCGCCCTGCTCGCCGGGTACAGCGCCGACGACCTGCGCGGGCTGGGCGTTGCGGACCAGATCATCGACCTTGCACTCACCGTCACCGACAGCCAGGAACTCGATCAGCTGGTCGAGGGCGCCCCCCTGCTGTCCAAGGACATCCTGTACGGCCTCGCCGCCGGCATGGGCATCGACGAGGTCCGCAAGGAGATCACCGCACCGGTCGAACTCCGCCAGGAGCCCGACCCCGACGATTTCGCAGCCGCCCTTACCCGCACCAAGGTCACCACGGTCGACGACGCGGTACAGGCCGTCATCGAGGAAGGCGACTTCCGCGCCTGGAAAGTCTTCCTCCACCCCACTCAGGAACGCATCGTCCACCGCCACTACACCGGCCCCGCCCGTGTCTCCGGCGGTCCGGGCACCGGCAAGACCATCGTCGCGCTGCACCGTGTCAAACACCTCGCCGAACAGCTGCCCCCCGGGCACAACAAGCCGATCCTGCTGACCACCTTCACCAAGAACCTCACCACCGATCTGCGGCTGCGCCTGGCTTCCCTTGTCGAGCCCGAACTCCTGGCCCGTGTCGAGATTGCCCACATCGACCAGCTCGCCTCACGCGTCCTGGGAGAGAACACCGCACCAGGCCGCGGCAAACAGCGCGTCTACGACAACGTGGCACTCAACGAGATGCGCCAGCTGCTCGCCGAGCTCGACGACCGCCGCTGGGAACCCGAGTTCCTGCTCGAAGAATGGGAACAGGTCATCCTCGGCCAGTCGGTACCGACCCGCTCCGCGTACTTCCAGGCCCGCCGCGCCGGCCGGGGCCGCGCCCTCACCCGCCCCGAACGCAACCACGTCTGGAAGCTCATCGAACAGTTCACCGCCCGCCTCGACAAGCTCGGTGTTGAAACGTGGGGACAGGCCGCAGAACGTGCCGCCCGCTATGAGATCGAGCGCGCCGCGAAGATCCAGGCCCGCCGCGCGCACAAGGCCGAAGTCGGCGGCAAGGACCTCATCCACCGCGACGACAGCTCCGGCATGCGCTACCTCAACTACCGTTATCGGCACATCGTTGTCGACGAGGCCCAGGATCTGCGCCCAGCGCACTGGAAAATGCTGCGCGCCATGGCCGACCCCGATCTGCCCAACGATATGTTCATCGCCGGTGACACCCACCAGCGCATCTACGACCACCAGGTCGCCCTCGGCGCCCTTGGCATCAACATCCGCGGTCGCGCTTCCCGCCTCACGCTGAGCTACCGCACCACCAAGGAGATCCTCGCCGAAGCCCTGCGAGTCGTGGAAGACAAACGCGTCACCTATGACGACCTCGACGACGGCACCGACAATCTCGCCGGCTACCGCTCCGTCCTCCACGGCCCCGCCCCCACCTTCACTCCTTTCCGCTCCTGGGACGACGAGCTCGCCGGCCTCGCCTCCACCCTGCGTGCCTGGCGCGAGGAACTGGCCACCGGCGGCAACGGCCCCTACCGCGACCCCAGCGGCCGGATCGCCGTGTGCGTCGCCGACCGCGACATGGTCAGCCAGACCATGTACTACCTGATCACCAAGGCGAACATCACCTGCGCCGAACTGACCAAGGACGGGCCCAAAGGCGACGGCGAGGTCCACGTCGGCACCATGCACCGCTTCAAGGGCCTCGAATACCAAAAGCTCGCCATCGTCGGCGTCAGTGACGGCATCATCCCGCGCACCAGCATCATCGAGCGCTACCGCACGGACGACCCGCCGCGCTACGAGCGCGAGCAGCGCAAGGCCCGCTCCCTCCTCTTCGTCGCCACCACCCGCGCCCGCGACGCGCTGAACATCAGCTGGCACGGCAAACCCAGCCCGTACCTGCCGGTCTGACAACACAGGTGCCGGCCTTCCGCCCTGCCCTCTGACCGTCTCGCGCATGGTGGAGGGCAGGGCCAGGCCGGCACTCCGCTGCATGCCCCGATCAGGCGCTCGACAGAGAACTCGCCTCGTACCGCAGCTGGTAGGCGCGCACCCCACTGCCGTTCATCCGGTAGATCGTGATCGCCGACAAGAACTGCTCCTTGACCTCCAGGGCGCGCCACCGCTCCTTCTCTGCGATACCGCTGATCCACCGCTCCACATGCTCCGGGAGCTTGAACGCCAGCTCGTATGCCCCCTCGGCGGCCACCGGCGAAACGGTCCACTCCGCCGCCGCTCCGTGTCCCCGCCGCCTGATCCGCACCGCATGGTCCGGCATCGACTCCGCGTAGGCCAGGAATCCTTTGTGGTCATCAGCCGCAAGGGGAAGGATGAACGGAGCCGACGGGAACCCGAGCAGGAGTTCCGCATCGTTGTGCTGCTGGAGCACCGCGACGAACTGCGCGATCGCCGCTTCGGCAGCCTGCTTGAACTTGCCCTCGCCCAAAGACGCCGAAGGCAGCAGGTGTGAACGATCACGTAATTCCCCGGGCCCGGCGTCACGTAATTCCCCAGGTCCTGACCTCGTCCATGTCTACTTGATCGAGGGCTTGTTTGTCTT